>NZ_JAYGHH010000002.1:209071-234232 GCF_034931045.1 Nodularia sp. UHCC 0506 | reverse complement strand
TGACTGAATCTAAATTAGGCGAAAGTCTCACTTAAATTAGCAAGAAATATTGGTTATGAAACTCGTAATGCTATAAATAGCTTGCGAGTTTCATCGTTTAATAAGATCCAGTAAATTAATTTTTCTAAACTTCCCAGCCAAAAAACATATTTGGCTACAAATATTATTAATAATATAACAATGCCACCATTCTAAATTTAGAGGCGAACACAAAATATGGCGCAAGCAGTAAATTCAGCGAAAAATCGCCCCAGCGATCCTAGAAATCGTGAGGTTGTTGCTCCAGCAGGACGTGACCCCCAGCAAGGAAACTTAGAAACCCCAATTAATTCCTCTCCTTTGGTGAAGTGGTTCATCAATAACTTACCCGCCTACCGTCAAGGCCTCAACCCTTCTAGACGTGGCTTAGAAGTTGGCATGGCTCATGGTTACTTACTCTTTGGTCCTTTCGCTAAATTGGGACCCCTACGTAATGCCACAAATGCCAATTTAGCTGGGTTACTAGCAGCAATCGGTTTGGTTGTGATTCTCACCGCCTGCCTATCTCTGTATGCTAATAGCAACCCCTCCAAAGCACTTGCTAGTGTAACTGTTTCTAACCCACCAGTAGATGCTTTTAACTCTAAAGAAAGCTGGAATAATTTTGCCAGCTCTTTCTTAATTGGTGGGATTGGCGGCGCAGTAGTCGCTTATTTCGTGACTAGCAATTTAGGACTCATTCAATCTCTATTTGGTTAATTTAATTTTTTGAGAACTAGGCATTGGGCATTGGTAATAGCTAATTGTTAGTGATGTTTTAGTATTACCCATGCCTAATGTTGTATTTTTTATTGCCAGGAAACAAAGAAAAATCTGCGCTCTTTTTCTATGCGTTTTTGAGATAGGTGTAAAAAATGCTTAGTATTAAAGATTTTCAACTATCCAAATAAAGTGGCTTCTATGGCTTTGAGAGCGTTTTCTAAATCGTCATTAACGATTTGAACATCAAATTCGTCTGCGGCTTGGATTTCTGCTTGGGCGCGGTCTAGGCGACGAGCGATCGCTTCTTCCGAATCTTGGGCGCGACCACGTATCCGGTTCTCTAATTCCTTCAGGGAGGGCGGTAAAATAAAAATGCTGAAAGCACTAGGGAAAGAAACTCGGATTTGTCTTGCCCCTTCTAGCTCAATCTCCAGCATCACTAACTTGCCTGATTGAATTTGGTTAAGCACAGCTTCACGGGGAGTACCGTAATAATTCCCCGCAAATTCTGCCCACTCCAAGAATTCACCTTGAGCGACTAATTGTTCAAACTTACTGCGGCTAATAAAGTAATAATTTTCGCCGTTAGTTTCTCCTGGACGAGCAGAACGAGTCGTCACGGATACAGAATAGTAAAGTTCTGGATGACGTTTTAACAGTTCTTGCATTAAAGTGCCTTTACCAACCCCACTGGGGCCAGTTAAAACAATTAGCCTGCCTGGAGAGGGACTTTCTTTGATGGGAGCATCACTTTGGATAGGTAAAACTTGCATCATCCGTTCAAACTGTGAATTAATCAATAGACATTATTTATTAGTCATTAGCTGTGTTTTCGTTATCAGAGGAACTGTTGACGAACGAATTTGTAGCACGGGTGACAGAAAACTTGTCTAATTCACATGGTAATGCCGATTTGGTGCAAATAGAGTAGGGTTGTTGACCATACCAATCTTAAGATTTTGGATTTTGGATCTGGGATTTGTTTTTTTGGTTTAAGCAAGGCTGCTATACCTAATCTCAAATCCCCAAGGTGGTATGCTCTTGTTGGTGCAGTAAATCTAAAATCCAAAATTCTTTCACCTATATGAATCAGTTCTCTACACTATGATGCTCGCGGGAAATCACAAACCGATTCGCTACCGTCTCCGGTTGAATTGCTGAAAGAATGACATGACTGGAATCAGTGATAATTACAGCCCTGGTTCGACGGCCGTAAGTTGCATCCACTAATTGACCTCTGTCCCGCGCATCCGTAATGATTCGCTTAATTGGGGCAGACTCTGGACTAACGATGGCAACTACTCGGTTGGCAGATACGATGTTACCGAAACCAATGTTGATTAATTGTATTTCCATAAAAAAAATGACACCAAATGTGGTGTGACAAGCTGGTAAGGTAATTATTCCATGTTATCGTCAAAAAACGGGAGTTACAACGCTTTACGTTTAGCCAGCCTGAGTTTTTAAATGACAAATGGTTTTTTTAGCTAATAAATAGCTGTATCTCATTAAAATATGCCCCAGGGGATATGCACAACCGTAAAAATACAATCTAGTGAACTGAGTTAATTTATTTTCAGTTAAGTTAGATTAAGACTCAACATAGTGGTAATTTTCCTACACTTAGAGACTGTATATTAGCAAATATTGTTTCTTGTATCAAATATATTACTCAATTACTATTGACAAAAATATAACAACAGTCTAATAATTTAAATAAGGCAGCTACTAGAGATCACAAACAAGCTCAATGCTTGGGTTTTTGTCTCATGAGCAGTACCTTTGAAGCTTGGCTCGGCGCAAATTTATTGCCTTGGTCTAGCACCAATCCTAAAAAAATATTCAGAAGCTAAAAAAGCTGTCGTGTGTTTTCAGCTTGTTGTCTAAAGATTTTTATTTGAACGGTGTTATATGAAGTTAATCAATTTGCGGCGATTCAAGCCTTAAAGGTTCTGCGAGGTTTGAGACGATAACCGTTGCTAGTTGAATTTTTCAGATTTGTCGGAAATTCTAGATGTAGGTATACATTGATCTTTTGATACTGCCTCACGGAATACATAGAGGCTATGATGAACAACCAAACAAGCGGTTCAATGTTTTTGGGTGTAGCTATTTTTTGGGATTGGCAAAATTGCAGAGCAACTGAAGAGCAAATTCAATGTTTAGTGGGTTTTGCTTATCTCAAGGGCAACATCATACTGAAAAAAGTTTACTCAGATTGGAACTTAGATAAAAACAGGAAACTGCAAAATAAACTCTTTTGCGAAGGTTTTAAAGCTAGCCATGTTCCTTCCTACAAAAATAAGCCAAATCGGACAGATGAAGAGTTGATTTATGACTGTGAACAAGAGGCTCTCGAACAGCCTGACATCAAGACAGTGATTTTGGTTTCGGGAGATGGAGATTTCAAAACTTTGGTGCGTAATTTGAAGATTCACGGTAAGAACGTGATTGTAGTTGCTCAGTGTGAGAAAAATACAAGTCAGGTACTGAGAAAAGTAGCTAATGAATTTTACTTTTTAAGCCAAATTGAGCAACAGTTTAGGAATCTACAGTTTGCAGCTTAAACAGTGAATCGAACAATACCATTTTACATCTAGAAGAGTCAAGAGACAGAAAAAAATGCATGAATTGTTAAATTGTAAGAACGAAAAGCTTTTACGACAAGCGTTAACTCACCGTTCCTATGTCAACGAAAATCCTGGGGAAAAACATAATGAGCGCTTGGAGTTTTTAGGCGATGCTTTACTGACTTTTATCAGTGGTGAGTATCTTTACACTCGCTATCCAGATATGGCAGAAGATCAAATGACTCGCCGCAGATCGGCATTAGTGGACGAAAAGCAACTGGCTAAATTTGCGATTGAAGTCGGTTTAGATTTTAAAATGCGCTTGGGAATAGGAGCGATTCGGGATGGCGGTTTTCAAAGTCCTAATTTATTGAGTAGTACATTTGAATCGGTTGTAGGGGCGTATTATTTAGATTGCGATCGCAACATTGAGAAAATTCGCCCAATTATTGAGGATTTATTTAATTCGGTTCCTGAAGCGATTATGGAAATCCGTTCTACTGTCGATGCAAAAAATCGATTGCAAGAGTGGGTACAGGCACGTTTTGGATCTGTGCTACCTAAGTATAAAACTGAACGAATCGGAGGCGAGGATCACGCTCCAGAATATCTCGCTCAGGTGTTTGTTGATGATCGGCTTTACGGATCTGGAAAAGCTCGTGGTAAGAAGGAAGCTGAAAAACGAGCTGCGGAAAATGCTTTATCCGATCTTAAAAGACAGGGTTGGATTTAGCACTCCTAAAATGTAGAGATGGTTCATCAAAAGTCTCTACAAGGGTTCACTTGGCACTTTTTTTCAGTTCTTGCCATTTTTTTCGCAGTTGATTCAAGTTAGGAGTCTGACCACCATAACGCCAACTTACATAAGCTTGGCAAGTTTCCTCTATTAATTGAGCCGTTGCTGGGGGATGATGCTGGTGTGATCCACTGGCATATTCTAGGGGTGTCTGGGCTGGATGCTTACCCAAACCTTTTTGAGCTAACCATTGTAGCATTTGTTGATACAAACTTTCCATTGGTGGTAATTTTTTTAACCACCGGCGCTTGCGCCACTCTTGCCACTGTCCCCAACCTAGCCAACCAAAAAATGCTGTGGTTGTTGCCAATATTAAGCCAGTCAAGACCCCCAGCCAGCCTTGGGAGAATAAAGACCAAAACCAAGCGATCGCTCTGATTAACCAGCCAAATATGCTGCCAAATAGAGTGTTTAAAAATCCTGTGACGGGACTTGGTAGCCAGCCGGCTACCCATTGCCAAAACTGCCGCAAGACGCTAAATGTTTCAATATCCTCAATGGAAGGAGGAACTAAAGGATGATTGGGAATCGGGTCAAAAGCAAACCAGCCATATCTGGGAAAATATACTTCCGTCATCGCGTAAGCATCTGTGTTACTGACAACGTACATCCCCGTAAATGGATTAAACTGTCCCGCACTAAATCCAGCCACCAATCTGGACGGGATACCAATAGAACGTAGCATCACCGTGAGAACTGTGGAGAAGTGGTCAGGATAGCCGCCTTTGTGTTTGAACAAAAAAGCCTCTACTAAGTCTTCATCTTCGCTTAAAAAAGGCAATCCTAAAGGATTTTCAGGAATTGTGTAGTTTTGCTTAATGTACTGTGCTAAATAGAGTGCTTTTTCATAATTTGAATCTAGGGTTTTAGTAGAATTGGCGATGCGTTCTTGGTTGTAATTAGCTAAGATTTCTTCAGTTCGTTGTCGAACCTTTTCTGTAATTTCTGTGGGAATTTGTAAATAATAATTTTCAATATTTTTAGGATAGTTAGTAGACGCTTTTCCTAATTGAGTGCGATCGCGGTATGGTACTTCTGAAACTACAGTATAGGTGAGGCCTTCTGATAATCTCACAGGCGATCGCAAGCCATTTTCAGTGTCAACTGCAATCACCGCCGTGGGATAATAAACCTCCTTGGGATGAGCCATAGCTGGAATCAAGTTAGGCAAATCTGACACTACTGTGTAAGTTTGCACGACTTCTCGACTCCGACCAGTAAATAAAGGCAAAGGCAAACGAATTTGATAAGACCAATGTGGTCGCCTGTGGGTAGTCACTTTTTCATTGCGAGAAATCTCCCATCCTTTACCGGTGTAGCGGTCAAATGCCAACACACGCCAAAATCCTTCAGCCTGCGATCGCACCCGCATAACCACTTTCGGTTTCATCTCTCCCCGGAGGTTCTGGTTAATCTGGCTATTAAAACCGTAATAAAAATCATTATCTATGCTGCCCGGTTCACCTGTCCCCCCTTGTCCCTGGCCGCTATTACCATTGCCTTGATTACTACCTTCGCGGACATAACCAGGATTAACAATACTCCGACCTGTAAAATCATTCTGGACATCTATCGGAGCGCTGACGGGAAAACTCCGCAGTTGATAACCAGGAAATCGTGGTAAAACTGCAAAAATTGCCAGACCTAGCCCGACAATTAACAAAAAATTTACAATTAAGAATTTAAAATTTAATATTGAAGAATTTTGCTGATCAGACCTTTTATTTTTAACTTTTAACGGCTGAATCCCCAGTTGTGAGCGATAGTTTAACACTAAAGTTGGCAAAGCGATCGCCAAAAATATCAGTAATACTGGTGCAAAAGCCAGAGTTTGACTAACTGTGGCTGCCACACCTAATAAAATCAAACCTATAACTATGGAATAACCCAAGCTTTTGCGCCGGGGCATATCAAAGCTGTGGAGTATTTGTAGTTGAATTAATAACTCTGCTAAAGCCAGGCGCGTATCGTTCAATTCTCCCAGCAACCGCCCAAAAAAAGCACTTAACGCCACTAACATCCCAATGGCGATGCAGAATTTCACGGGAATATTGGCACTGCGGCGACGGTAGTAACTCCAAACCGAACCTAAAATGCTCAACGGCACCGCCCACAGACTAAATTGAGTCGAAGCAGCAATATCAGTTGCCACAATGCCCACAATTACTAACGCTAACACTAATAATCTTAAAGAGATTGCGTCTTCCACTACGGTTGACGTTGATCCCTGGGCATTTTGCCTCCAGTAACGGCCTATAGGTAGAAGCCAAACTTGATTGATCCTGGATAACTTAAACATTAAGAATAGAAGCAGAGGATGTTGTAGATGCGATGGAAAAAATGTTGAGGATGTAAATTTGTACCAATTTTAACAAAGAATACCAGAGGTAACAAACATCATCTGGTAATCCAGATTGCGCCAGGCTTTCTGAATGACAAATTAAAAATTGGGATGAATATCTTGCTGGCGGATTTATTGTTTTTAGCAAGTTCCTCTAAAGAAAACAGGAACTCCCCGAAGCCAAGCTTTGGGAGTGTTTGTATCTTAGACATCTGTTATTTTGACTACGGCTTTTATGGAAACAATATTTACCGCTTTTTAAAAAAGTAGAAACCCTAATGACCTATTGTTACTAAAGGATCAGATTTAAACCACGACAATCATTTGAGACATCCGTGCAAATCGATCTAAAAAGCTAACTGGGGTCATTTCAATTACATTGTGGGACTAATCACAAACAGCAAAGGCTGTTGCTCTAGTTCTGAAAATTCAATTTCCAGAGTATATACTGGAGTTGGTTGATTACAGTATAACTCTACACTCAAATGCCCCGGAGTTGCAGAATTGGCGATCGCTTGGTTGCCATTGCCTTGCAATTTCAAAGTACCGGGAGAGGGTAACTTACAATTAACACTCAAGTGTGTCAGCTGATTTTGAGATTGGTATTCTACCCTCAAAGTCAGCGTGCCAGAGCTATTGAGCCATTGTCTTTCTACCACTGGATGATCTGATGACACTGGGAAAGTCAAATTATCTAGCAATTGTTTAGCTGCTAATAATGACAATGCTATCTGCTGGCGTGGTTGTAAATCTGAGTAATCTTCCTGAATTTGAGGTATTTTATCCTGAGTATTCACAGAACGATAAGTGCTTCTTAGTACCAATCCTGCTAAATCATTAATAGCCTGTGAATCATGAGGGAAAAAGTCTTCAACTACCTGAACTAGTTTTGCCCCTAGAGGTAGTGTAGATGTAATCAACCCTTGACATTTTGTCAATAATTCTTGGAAAACTTTCTCTGGTAAGGGAATTGGCAGATTCAACTTTGATTGTTGTGGTATCCATCCCCAGTTAGAACTTAATGTGAGCGATCGCTGTTCCACAACATCTGGGTACTCTACTAACTGAGACTCCCAAGGAAATAAAGGAGGCTGCTTTTCGACTTGGATTTGTAGCCGACGTTTAAGGACGGCTTGGAAACGTTCTTGCACAGTAGGAATTTCTCCCAATTGAAAGGTTTGGGGCATTCCTCCCAATTATGGCTTACCGCCTGTAAAAGCGGCTACCTTCTTGAGAGGCTGGTTTACCCCGTCAACTTCCTTACACTCTACCAATTTAAACTCGTTGGTGTTAGCTTTCTTTGCCAACAACCAATCGAGTAAATCTGTTTGTAAGGATTCTGAGTCACTATTCATGAGTAGATGCACTTGATCCGGACACTAGGGAGTTACGAATTTCCCATGCTTGTTCCAGAATTTTAAACCACCGTTTTTGTAGTTGCGCTGTGGACAAACCCAAAGTTTTGGCAATTTTTTCATCTGGCTGTCCTTGTTGTTTCAATTCCAGTAACGAGCGCTGCTTGTCATCCAATTGCGTTGTATAATCTTGCCATTGCTGAGGCGTTAAACCCAAATTAGTGTGCAGTGAGGCTTCCAACCACTCATGAACTAATTCCCAACGGTGTAACAAGGCAAACCGAATCAGATGATATTTAAAGCGTTGCTGTAAGTAGTCACGCTGACGAGGAGTTAAACCTAAAATCGACTCAATTTCCTGAGTTGATAAATCCTGAAGACGGAGAGCGAAGTAATCAGCACAATCAGATTGTTGTCGTTGTGCAAGATAATCCATTAATTCTGTCACCACAACCGAACGCAGAGTATCTTCTTCTGGTTCTGGTTCTGGCTGCATGGCCATTGCTGAACGCAATTGCTGTACTGCTGGTTCTTCCCAAGATCCGTCATTGTCATTAGAACTACCTTCTGCGGCTTGTTCTATATCTACGCTGGTTTCCTGGGGTTGTTGTTGAGAAAAGGTTTGCGCCCGCAGAATAATTAGCTGTTGTTGTCGCCCTGGTAAAGGAATTCGTCGCTTGCCATAGCGCTCAGTAAAGGCCATATACTCTGCCAATTCCAGGAGACTTTGGGGACGATAAGTTGGTCCCATTTGGTTTTCCCGTCGGAAGGCATTTAAAGCTTCCAGATAAAACCCTTGGAGAAAATCTTCAATAATGGTCAGTCTTCCTTGATAGCTTAACTGCCTTTGAGGAGGATTAATGTAGCGATAAATAATTGCACTGAGATTACTGTGTAGCTCAACCCTACCCCGACTTGAACCCAAGTGATAGTATCTAAAACACTGTTGCAGTCGATGTCTGGCTAGGGAAATAGCCGAGCTTTGCACATCACCCGAAGCCTGGATACGTTTACTTTCTTGGCAAATCCGGTATACTTCGGTGGTAATTCTTGTAGCTACATCGTGGCAGTTCTGCTTGGCAGCTTTGGTTGATTCCTGAAGCTCTTTGTATAAGAGTTGGAATGTCCCCTCTACGCCAATAGAATTTTCTTCCTGAAAGGTTGGGGTGGGAACTGTTGTGGTTGGGATTGTTGCGGTTGCGGCTGAATTCATAATCTCGGTTTTCAAAAGACCCTAAAAATACTTAAGTAAAACCTGTGAAGATCGTGGGTGTTGGTTGGCTGTTTAGATTTGCGTATAAGCTAAACGCAGGCTAGTCCAATAATTAGGATATGCCTATTTTTATGGTTCCCTTTGATGGGATAGTTAAAAATTTGATAGATGCTTTTGCCATTACCCACCGAATCATTTACAAGTCATTATGGATTTAAAAAGACAAATTGAATTGCTGATTAATAATGCACCCCGCGATGGCTTAACACCACATCTTGTTTCAGCAATTGCCCCTGTATTGATCTCGATCACTAAAAGATTACGTCATTCCCAGTATTATGTTCTTCAGAGTTCAGAAGAAAATTGGGTTTTAACGACATTGAGCAATCGTGCAAATCCAGGATTGGAGAAGCGTGTTGTCTACGCTTTTCCTACCATACAGGATGTCTCCCTAACTTCAGCTGCTGGGCTTGACCCTCAAATGCTCGCCAAAATTGTTCCCGTTACCCATATTTTGTTCCGATTGGTGGCATTAAAACCCGTAGATAGTATCGTTTTTTTGGAAACGCCGGGTGAGACCACTCATACTTGTGAAATTAAACGTTCAGAATTGCTTCATCTCCTAGAACAACAGATAAAACAGCAGCAAACGGGTAAACAAATACCTCCAAATATTGCATAAAAAAATTTTGCAGTTGGGATTCATTAGATACATCTAAAATCCCAACTGCAATAGCTGAAAAAATTAATTTAAAATTCCCAAATTTGTTAATAAAGCCGACTAAGTACATAGTCAGCTATATTGATTAGTGCCTCACGTGATTCGGAAGGTGCGAGGACTTGCAGATGATCAACTGCCAATTTGGCATGATAAGCTGCTAATTTCCGCGCTTGCTGAATACCTTGACTATCTTGAATCAGCTCTAAGGCTTGCTCTAAATCTCCTTCTTGGTCAAACTTCCGTTCAATGAGGGCTTCCAGGTCTGGTTTTTCTGCTAACGCAAATAAAACGGGTGCGGTAAGATTACCACTTCTGAGGTCAGATCCGGCTGGTTTACCCAAAGTATCTGTTGTACTGGTGAAATCTAAAATATCATCCACAATCTGGAATGCCAGACCTAGATGACGGCCATAGTTGTACAAATGTTCGGCAGTTTCGAGGGAAACGTCACTGAGTAAACCGGCAGCTTTAGAACTGTTGGCGATTAACGAGGCTGTTTTGTAATAGCTCTTTTTGAGATAAGTCTCAATAGAGATGCCATGATCAAAACAATTTATTCCTTGCTGGATTTCACCGGTAGCCAGATCCATAATCACTTCTGAGAGTAGTTTCACCACCTCCAAATTATCCAAGTTGGCTAAATACCAGGACGATTGGGCGAAGAGAAAATCTCCTGCTAGGACAGCAATGCGATTACCGAACAAACTATGAACAGTTTTCACACCACGTCGCATTTCTGATTCATCTACCACATCGTCATGCACTAAGCTTGCCGTGTGAATCATTTCCGTAATTTCTGCTAGGCGGCGGTGACGCAACGTTATTTCTTTTTCTAACATTGTGGCCCGCGATACCAGTAGAACAATTGCTGGTCTAATACGCTTTCCCCCAGCTCCGAATAGATGTTCGGCTGCCATAAACAGGATGGGGTGGCGATTTCCAACTAGCTGCTTGAGGTTATCTGCTAGTAGTCGCAGGTCTGCGTCCACAGGGGTAAACAGGGAGGTGGCTGAGGTCATGGATGGGCGGACTCTGGCTTAGGTTACGAAAGTTTACATATCCTACACTCATTTTAAGATAACCCTGTGCCAGCGCAAAGTTTCGATTAGAGAATACCTGCTTATTTGCTGTCTTTTTTCTGCAAAAAATTCAGATGAGCCAAAACTGTAAATTGGATAGAATCCCTATGGTTACAGTCTAAAGCTATGCTTACGCCGCAAAAAAAAATATTCTGTGCATCAGACAAAAAATTTTTTTAAGCTTGAACCAAAAGCCGTCTGTATTACTTTGGCAAAAATATTTGTAACAACTTTCTTAATCAAAATCTTGAAAAAGTATGGTTAGTGATCAAGGAGGTTAAGTGGAATATGTAATATATCAGACAAAGTGTTTAGTACGGTAATTGAATGAGTAAAAAATATACCTTTAGCAATAATAGGGATGGCTCAGTCCTCCTAGCTTTGTTTTTAGGTATCTATAAATTTTAAAATTTAACCCTAAACTTGGCTGAAAACTCAGGATCATTGTGTTACGCTAAAATATAGAGATTTTAAATTTTTCAGAACTCATTTGGCAAAGGTAAGCCGTTTTTAGGTATTTTTACTTAATTGCTATTGAGCGTCTAAAATAAGTCGTCTAAGTCGTCGATATAACTAAAGAATGAAGAAAATTTTTTCTTCATTCTTCGTATGGCAACTGAACCTCTAGAGATTGAGCTTTGCGATATCCTTATGGTTTCGCTGTCAGCTTTTAGCGTCTGTTGAGCGTTAAAGTGGCTCTTTTGATAAAGGTATGCCCGCAAATAATGCAGACTAAGTAGACTGCTGAGGAGTGCAGTTAAAATTGCTGTTTAGCAATGTAACTGTTGTGGTGTGTGGTCTGCAAAAACCCGTTCAATAATTATTAGTTAACCGTAGATATTTAAATTTACGGAAGAGTTTACTATAGCAAACTCAGCCATCAAGATTAACTTGGTTGGTTAAATTTTGTCTAATTTTAAAAATTACATATTCCATTCAGAAGGGTGCTGGTAGAACGATGATTTACGGGAAGATACCTATGTTGACTTTTATTTTAGCTGCTGGATATTTGTTTACTGTCTACCTATTATTAGCGCTGGCAAAGAGAACTGGCAACAAATCTGTTCCGAAAAATTCACCTGCGACTAACCCAGAAGAACACAATCAAGACATATCAGTCACTCATCAGGTAACTGAGGTATAGCTGAGTGCTGAGTGTAAATCCATTTCATCCTAGTCATGACTATTAAAATTGGGAAACTGCGGTATCAGTAAAATCCACAAGCTCAACAGTGGGAGTATGGCCTAGCCACTGCACACTGGATTTTGCAAACTGTTGTGGACAACCACTAACAGCGAAGCGAGTTGGTAGTGGAGGGTGTGTATTGCTTAAACCGAGTAGGTCTAACTCTTGATTACAAGCTGCGACGACGTGAACAGCTGGGTCAATTAGTTTAACTTGAGAGGAAAGAAGCGATCGCAATACTGGCGCGAGATGGGGATAATGAGTACAGCCATAAACTAAGGTATCAATTTCTTGCTGTATTAATGGTTCTAAATATGAGCGTGCTACTTCATGAGTGTAAGGATCATTGATGCGATTTTGCTCAATGAGTGGCACGAACTCAGGACAACTGACTTGCCATACTTGAACATTCGGATTAATTTCGAGAATTGCGTGGCGATAGGCATTACTCTTAGCCGTAGCTGGGGTAGCAATTACACCGATACGTTTTCCTTCTAAAACAGCTGCTTTCGCTCCCGGTAAAATGACTCCGATAATAGGCAGACTAAATTCCCTCCGGACTATTTCTAGTGCCAGGGCAGAGCTAGTATTACAAGCCATAATCACCATTTTTACACGTTGCTGTTGCATCCAGTTCAGGATTTCGCGCACATATTGTAAAATTTCTGCTTGTGAACGAATGCCATAAGGCAAGCGAGCTGTATCTCCAAAATAAATAATAGATTCATTAGGTAGATGGCGATAAAGTTGTCGCAGAACTGTCAGCCCACCCACACCACTGTCAAAAACGCCAATTGGGGAGCGTTGAGGTTCTTGATCAGAAAAATCGTGAAAATTGTCATCAAATATGGAGGATGAATACACAGGTAGATATTGATTTAGGTTTACAGTTAGGTTAGACGTTGGACTTAATGACTTTTTGACTGATAGTGAATGCATCACACCCTCTGACTAAAGTTAAGAGGATTCAAACTGTTGTTCCGAATGAAGGCGCTAGAGGCATTTTCCAACTTTTAATATTACCAATTTTGGCCAGCACTATCACTGCATCATCTTCGGCTATGAAAATAAAATTCTGACCTGCGGCTTTCACAGATCAGAATTTCCTTTGCAGCAAAAACTTTTTCGCTAGTATTAAAGCCACGGCTAATGGGTAAGTAATCTATCACATTGTTTTAATTTTGTCATCCTGCTAAATGAGTATTTTTCCATAACAGTATCAGAAGACACTCAACAGAACTAAATTACTTATCTTCGTTGTAGATGCTGGAGAATACCACGAGCAATTCCATCGGCCATTTGATTTTGGTAAGCTGTGGTTCTCAGCCTAGCCGCATCCTGTGCGCCTGTGACAAAACCCACTTCTACTAGAACTGATGGCATAGAGCTTTTTCTGAGGACGTAAAATCTGGCTCGCCGCACCTTTCTATCTCTAACAGTGACATTTTGAAGAATGCTGTTATGAATGGAGCTAGCTAGACTCTGGCCACTGTCGTAATAATATGTTTCCAAACCATTGACCTCTGGACGACTCATACTGATAGCATTAGCATGGATGCTGACAAATAAATCAGCATTAGCTCGTTCTGCTAAATTGACTCGTCCTTGTAAGCTGACGAAATAGTCAGAATCACGCGTTAGTACTGCTTGTACACCATTCTGCTGCAAAATCGCTGCTACCCTTTTGCTAATTGGCAAAATTACATCCTTCTCACGGAGTCCGCCAATCCCGATTGCCCCTGGGTCCCGACCACCGTGTCCGGGATCAATCATTACTACTGCTCTAGTTTTCGGTGCAGGACGCGGCGCTGGCTGGGGTCTAGTTGGGGGAGGAGCGGTTGGACTTGGTAATTGCCCTTGGTTTGGTGGTGGTAGGGGTGGTAACGCCACTGGGGGTACTGGAGGGGAAACTAGGCGCGGACGACGAGAGCCTTGTAATTGTAAAGCCAAAATCTGGTTACTAACTTGGTTTAGTTCCCCAATTTGCACTCCCGATGCTGGTTGTACTAGAACAACTACTGAATTACCTTGAGGTTGCAAACGTACCCGGAGGATAGGACTGTTGGCACTAAAATTTGGGCCTGTCACGTTGGCGGCTAACTTAGCATTGGGAATAGTTATTCGGAACAAACCAGAGGATCTATCCCATCCACTTGTGGCATTGAGTTTTTGATCGGATCTAATTAGTAATTGTGTGTCATTGTTACCCAATTCCACAGACTGAATTGTGGCTGGCGAATTATTGGCAACTGGTCTGTTGGAACTAGAGGAGGCTGCGGGTTGATTGTTTTGAGAGTTATTGGAACTGTTATTTCCTGGTAGTCTAACCACACGAGAAGGCAAAACCACCAAACCTCCAGCGCTACTATTAGTTGCGTTCCAGTCTGGGCTATCTTTGTTTACCCGCAAGGTCATGCGGACACCAGGTGGTTGGCTGTTTAAGGCAGTGAATTCGACGCGATTAACACCATGTCTGTTAATTTCACTATTTCGCTGCTTCAGACTGGATGATAAATTCGCGTTGGCGATATCCATAAAAATGGTATTGCGATCGCGGCTGCGATTTATTTTAACTTGAGGATTGCCACCACTAGTTCGTAAAAAGAACCCATCTCCTGTTACCTGTAACTTCTGAATTTGAGTAGTTCCCGGTGTGGCGCTGGCAACTTGATTAGAAAATTCTGGTTTGGTATCAGGAGGGGAGTCAACAGTTACCACACTGTAGATATTTCTAGAAGAAGTTTCTGCTTGTTCTGATGTTGGCCTTGGTAATTGTACTCTCCAACGATTGGCACTGACGTTTTCAAATTGCACCTGCTGGGGGTCTAAGGTATAGCCAGGATTGAGTTCCACAACTAGGCGCGTTGTTTGTGGGTTAAACTGCCCCACACGAACAACACGAATCGCACCACCTACCTGCTGTGTAGACTGCGGCCGTCCAAAGGTGGTGCCGGGTAAATCAATCACCAGACGTGTAGGGTTGAATATCAGTTGTGCTTGGGGTTGAACAGCGCTGTTTGTGTTAATTTCCAGACGATTTTGATTGGCATCAAAACGCCAAGATTCCAGTCTTGCTGCTACAGCCGGCGACGATAGTAAGACGATAGTTCCTACAGTGCTGGGTAATAACCAGTGTAATTTCACAATCCTTTCTCCTGATTCGCGTTCATGGGAGCCATCAATATCTCAAAATATTGGCTAATCATCACACTGTTACAACCTAATCTTGATCTTTGAGACTTATGTGACTTTTTTGCTGTTATAAAGACACAATTAATGGCTTAAGTTGCTAGTATGCCCTCTAACTTTGCCATCCTATCAGGATATAATATTCGCTAGAGTAAAGTATTTCAGATCCAACAAGAGTATCACCAGAATTAACTATACCCACTCAAGATTGATGAGTGATATTTGAGCCAGCCTTTTGACTGGGACTTATTTGTGTTACGGCTGACAAATAATCAATGTTTTGAGTAAAATTTTCCACTACTTTTAATCGATGTTAGGACTTACGCAAAATTATGAAAAAACGAACCGCAAAGGACACAAAGGACACAAAGTTAAGAGGGTTTTAGAGAGTTCTTGCGTAAGTCCTGCGATGTAATTAAGCTTGGCATCACTGAAGGCTAATTGGATTAAAGTATCTAAGTTAACGTTATAAAGCCGGACAAGATTTGCAAAAAATAACATTTTGAATGCTAATAGTAGTGAGACAAAAACTAAAATTGATAGTTGTTCAGGACGGAGATTAGTAGGTTATGTTTCTGGAAGTTGGGGGTTGGGGATTGGGGATTGAATATGAGAAAAACTATTTACTAGTTCTTAGCTCCTCGGACAACACGGCGTAAATAAACCAATCATTCAAAGTCAATGAAAAGACTATACAATCAGCCTTTTAACTTTTGAATGTTGTCCGAGGGTATTGCAATATGCCCCTCCTGACTTCTGCCCTGCGGTGCTAGTTCCCTATCCCTTTGAACTTACTTAGCTTTTTAATGAATTATCTCCATTATCTGGGTTGTTTTCCCGATCTTTACCATTATTGATGGTAGAAACTATCGATGGAGGTGTTTCGGCGATTAACGGTGTCCCGGTGGCTGCGTCTAAAATCAGTTTGTCTGAATCTGCGACTAAGTTATCTGATTCGGGAAATACGAACCGTAACAATGGGGGAGCTAAAAAGGTCGTAGTGATCACCATCATGATAATTGCCGCCCCCAGTGATTTAGAAAGAACACCACTGGCAGCACCGACACCAGCAAAAACCAACCCAACTTCACCGCGAGGAATCATCCCCACACCAATTGCTAAACGGTTGATTTGGGGTTGACCAAAGACGCTGAAACCTGTAATTACTTTACCGATAATGGCCACTCCGATCAGGAAAATTGCCATAATTAAACCTTCCCGGTTGCTGGGGATGGCTGGGTTCAAGACTCCTAAGTCGGTTTTTGCCCCAACAGTCACAAAGAAAATTGGCACTAGCATATCGGCAATGGGTATAACTTGCTTTTGCAATTCTTTGCGTTTATCGGTTTCCTCTAAGACTAAACCCGCCGCAAAAGCTCCCAAGATGGCTTCTAATTGGATGACTGAGGCTAAGTATGCCATAGCAAAGGCAAAGATGAATGCTGGTATCACCAGTTCGCCACGTGTTTTGAGTTGGTCAGCGATCGCTACAAAGGTTTTGTTAAAAATATTACCTAGTACGACAGCACCGATGAGAAAACCAGTGGCGCTGATAATCAGATAAATCACGTTGCTCACATCTACTGCACCATCTTTAGCGAGGCTGGCGACTACTGCGAGAACGATGATTCCTAATACATCATCCATGACAGCAGCACCCAAAATAATCTGCCCCTCTTTGGACGTGAGTTTTCCTAATTCCGAAAGCACCTTGGAAGTAATGCCAATACTAGTGGCAGTCAAAGCCGCTCCGGCAAAAATTGCTGGTACAGCACCGACACCAAACAACAGCATCAGTCCCACAGTCCCAGCTGTAAAAGGTGCTACTACCCCCACTACTGCGACGACGGCAGCTTGGGCCCCCACTGAGATCAAGTCTTTTAAGTTCGACTCCAAACCAATTTCAAATAGCAGAATAATTACACCCAATTCTGCTAAGACGGAAATGACTTCTGATTGTGCCTCAAATACGGCTGGGGTAGCTTCAGGAGTTAAACCCGCAGTAATTTGCAGGAATGTCATGATCACAGAGTTAGAACTGTCTGTCCCACCTTCTGGAAACACCAACAGATGCAAAACAGAGATGCCCACAACCACACCTCCTAAGAGTTCACCTAAGACGGGCGGTAAACCTACTCGGTTAGATAACTCACCACCAAGTTTACTAGACAAATATATGACTACTAAACTCAATAGTACTGCGCCGATCACCATTGAACTGTCTGCTGTTTCGGTTGTACTTGCCAGCAGGGGAAAATATACGTTGATTGCATCTAAAAACTGCATTATGTTGTGCAAAAATCCTAATGTGTGCTGCGAAAATCCTTCTCTTATTTTTACTCCTTTATAGAAAACAAGATATATTTTAAGATATCTGTGAAATTATTCTGTGCTGTTAGTTAATGAAATCAGGCGTTGCCAATTAGATTCTGATACTGGCACAACAGAGAGTCTAGGCAGCCGCAGCAGGTCAAATTCTGTAAATTCTCCATTTTGTTTAATTTGGGCTAGTGTCAGAGGTATAGAGACTCTTCTGAGTGCCTTGATATCCACAACTACCCGTTTGGCATCGTTTAATGTTGGATCGGCATAAGGGTGACTAACCACCTCTGCTATACCAATAATTTGTCGTTCGCTCCCTGTATGATAAATCAATGCTAAGTCGCCAATAAGCATATTGCGTATATGTTTGAGCGCTAGAGCATTATTCACCCCATCCCAAACTGTACTACCATCCTGTTCTAAATTAAAGTAGGAATAGTTTTTTGGTTCAGTTTTTAGTAGCCAGTATGCCATTGAAGCATCTCCACAAGTTTTAATCTAATTTTTTTAGTTTCCAAAAATGTAACCGTTCTTACTTCTGACTATGGCAGTGTCAAACTAAGAACATATCAAAAATTGTACAGACGCGATTGCTCGCTTCTTTACAAAAAAGCAGTGAGTTCAAAATAGTTCGGAAATAGCAATAGTTGACAGTTAACTGCGAATTACGAGATACGTTTTCAGAGGAGTGCAAATTTTATGTATGGAACCGCTTTATCCGGTTTTCGGCTTCGGGCTGGAAACTGTGGAAAAATCTTACCACTAACTTTATTAGTATGTATAATTTTTATCCCACCTGGTTTAGCCCAGGAAAGAGAAAAATTGTGGCGAACTTTGACAGTTAGCGGTCGTGGCGTGGAAACAATTCCTACCACCTTGACACAAGTCAGTTTGTCTGTAGAGGTTCAGGGTAAAACGTCAGAGTCAGCACAACAAGATGCGGCTCGCAGGTCATCAGCTGTGGTCGCTTTGCTCAAAAACCGGAATGTGGAAAAATTACAAACTACTGGTATCCGCCTAAATCCAGTTTATAGTTACACTGATAACGTGCAACGAATTACTGGATATGCTGCTAATAATACTGTGAGTTTTCGTATTGCTACTGATCAAGTTGGTCTGCTTTTAGATGAAGCGGTGAAAGTTGGTGCAACTCAAATCAATGGTGTTAGTTTTATTGCTAGTGATCAGGCGATCGCCTCTGCTCAACAACAAGCTCTCAGACAAGCCACTCAAGATGCTCAACAACAAGCTAATGCTGTTTTTAGTACCCTGGGTTTACAGGCAAAGGAAGTGGTAAGTATTCAAATTAATGGTGCCAGTGCGCCCCCACCACCGATGTTACAACGTGCTGAGGTTGCTAAGTTATCTAGTGCTGATGCTTCCACTCCTGTAATTGGTGGTGAACAGCAAGTAGAAGCATCTGTGACACTGCAAATTAGTTATTAGTCATTGGTCATTGACAATGATTAAAAGTGTTCTGATGACATATCTGCCATTCCGTTTTCTGTATCACGCTTAGAACCTAACAAATCTAATTGCTCTACTTGAATGACTGGACTAGAACGGTCGGCTCCTGTTTGGCGGTCTTTCCATGTGTCAAACTTTAAGGAACCTTTAACAGCAATTTGCTTACCCTTGCGGATATAGTTGCCGGCTACCTCTGCTGTTTTTCCCCACAGTTCTAAATTGAACCAGTCAGTATGTTCGCCTTCACGCGATCGCCGATTCACTGCTAGGGTTAATTTACAAAGAACTTTACCAGACTCGAAATATTTAATGTCTGGATCGCCGCCGACACGACCAACAAGGGTGACAATGTTAATGCTCATGGGTGTTACTTTTTAGTACAAATTTACTGCTATTTTTTGATATGTATCATAGCGGATTGTAAACACATTGAAAATATGTTAAAAACTTAACAATAAAACTGCGGATAAAAATGAGCAAAATTACTTGAACAAATAAAAAACTATCCGAATATATTTAAATAGTTAGAGAATATCAAGAAAATGGACACCTAAGACCCAAAAAGAATAGCTTAAGGTTCTCAGAAAATAGCTTGCCTGCTGGACTCAAGGTAAAAAACATCATACAATCCGGCATAATTAACTCTAACAGTTTTTCGCTAACAAGTATCGCAAATAAGGGGCGTAGAGACGCGTGGGGCTTTTTAGGAACTTTCGCTCATCATGGGACATGGGTATCGACCTCGGTACTGCCAACACCCTAGTTTATTTATCTGGTAAAGGCATTGTACTCCAAGAACCTTCTGTAGTTGCTATTGATCAGAACGAAAAAGTAGCACTGGCAGTAGGGGAAGAAGCCAAAAAAATGCTCGGACGTACACCTGGAAATGTGATTGCCCTCCGCCCTTTGCGTGATGGTGTAATCGCTGATTTTGAGATAGCCGAGCTGATGTTAAAACACTTTATTCAGCGAGTAAATGAAGGTAAATCACTGATTAAACCTCGAATTGTCATTGGCATACCCAGTGGTGTTACAGGGGTAGAAAGACGCGCTGTGATGAATGCATCCATCGATGCTGGGGCTGGAGAAGTGTATTTAATTGATGAGCCAATGGCAGCAGCAATAGGATCTGGGCTACCTATTTCCGAAGCAACAGGCAATATGATTATTGATATTGGTGGCGGCACAACAGAAGTTGCCGTACTGAGTCTTCAGGGTACTGTCATCAGTGAATCAGTCCGCATCGCTGGTGATGAATTAACTGAATGCATCATGATGTATCTGAAAAAAGTTCATAACTTAGTGATTGGCGAACGGACTGCTGAAGATATCAAGATTCGCATTGCTTCCGCGTATCCAACTAATGATGATAATGATGCCATGATGGAAGTTAGAGGCTTACACTTGCTTTCTGGCTTACCAAGAACTGTCACACTCAAAGGTCCAGAAATTCGTGAATGTATGTTGGAACCGCTATCAGTGATCATAGAAGCTGTGAAGCGGACACTGGAACGCACGCCTCCAGAATTGGCCTCAGATATTATTGACAGAGGAATCATGTTAGCTGGTGGTGGTGCTTTACTCAAAGGCATAGATACCCTAATTAGCCATGAAACCGGGATAGTGACTCACATTGCCGCAGATCCTCTGTGTTGTGTCGTGCTGGGTACAGGCCGTGTATTAGAAAACTTTGAACAGCTCAAACGTGTGATCAGTGGGCATTCCCGCAATATGTAGTGAGAAATATCATATATTGGGTTCTATTTGAATTGTATTTAGATTTCATAAATAGAATCTAATATCTTGTGAATTTATTAAATACAGGTATAAATGGTTACTTCACGTCGTTGGTGGGATCGGAAATTACTACAACTTAGTTTACTAACTGTAGTCGTGAGTAGTGTCTGGATGTTGAGACAAACTCAAGGGCGTTTCCTTTGGGAAATATACCAATTTGTCAGCCGTCCGTTGCAAATATTACAAACAGGGCCAAGTCCAGAAGAACGTCTGAATGATGCCCGTTTTTTAGAGTTGCAAACGCGCATAGCTGATTTAGAAAATCAAAATGAAAAGTTACAAGATTTATTAGGTTACGTTGAAAAATCACCAATCACATCGCGCCCAATTCCAGCGCGAGTAGTGGGACGCAGTGCTGATCACTGGTGGCAACAAGTGACTCTGAATCGTGGCTCTGATGCAGGCATTGAAGAAGGCTTTATTGTCAAAACTGATGGCGGCTTAGTGGGTTTGGTAGAAAGTGTTACTCCTAATACTAGTCGTGTATTATTAATTAGTGATCTCAAGAGTCAAGTGGGTGTTACAATTAACCGCACTTCAGCTAAGGGTGTTTTGCGGGGAGATTCTTCGGCGGAAGCTATCTTGGAGTTTTATGAAAAAGTTCCTAATGTTCAAGTAGGAGATTTAATTTCCACATCTACCTATAGTCAGAGATTTCCTGCTGGTGTACCAGTAGGACGAGTGAAGTCTTTAGATTTAAAGCAATCTCCAGCATCAATGGCAAAAGTTGAACTTTTCCCGCCAATACTGTCATTAGATTGGGTGATGGTATATCCGTTCACACAAAGTACTAATTAGACATAGCCGAGAAACCTAGAATTGGCACACTAAAACTTGAGTTAGATTATTTAAAATAATTTCAAAATAATGAAGATGCCTTCATTTAGAGGTAACAGGCATAGCAAGCCTAGAGTACCACGGCGAAGATTTAAAATGTTAAATAAGCCTCTAGAGCGCTGGCATCCCACTACACGTAAACTGCTAGATTGGGCTATAACAGTTGGGTCTGTGCTGTTTTGTGTATTGATGTTGCCAACCCGTTTTTTGGGCATGGAATTATTGGGAATTGGGCCTAACTGGTTATTAATTTGGGTCGTGGCTTGGAGTGTGAAGCGCTCTGTTTGGGAAGGAATGTTAGCTGGTATAGTCTTGGGATTACTTCAAGATGCCATGACATCGCCTGATCCTACCCATGCGATTACTTTGGGTTTTGTCGGATTTTTGACTGGGTTGTTACAAAAGCAACGTTTTATTGAAGAAGATTTTATTTCTATTGCTTTAATTGTCTTTGTGATGGCAGTTGTGGCAGAAACTATCTTTGGGTTGCAATTAACTTTAATGAGCTATAGCGGAGGTGGGCAAAGCCTACGCAAAGTCGAATCTATTTGGGCATATTATCAACGGGTGGCTTTGGCTTCTGCCATTCTCAGTAGTCTTTGGGCCCCTGTGGTTTATTATCCCTTAAATCTTTGGTGGCAAAAAATGAAATTGTTAGAGCAGAGTTAGGGAGTAGGAATTGGGAATTTGGGCAAGGACTGGCAATTTTGATTCAAGCTAGAGTTGAGTAAGATACCACATAGCAAACAATCAACCTGGATATTACTGTTTAAGTATCACTACAACAGCTCTAGCGTGCAAAATATTGAAATTACTGCCCAAAATTATGGATAATTCGCGTGAAACCTATCGTATGGTATCTCCACCTAATGATACTCAGGAAAATGGGCTGATATTACGAACTGACAACAGCTCTTTGGGTATCCAAGAAGCAGCGCTGGCGCGATCGCCAGTTGAATCTAATTCACTAGAGAAACAAAAAATAGGCAGTGACTTTGACCGGGCGATGATGCAACGGTGTTTGGCTCTGGCGCGTCGGGCTTTGGGACGTACTTCACCTAATCCGCTAGTAGGGGCGGTGGTTGTTAAAGATGGCGAGATTGTGGGGGAAGGGTTTCATCCCTGTGCAGGTGAACCTCATGCAGAAGTTTTTGCTTTGAAAGCAGCTGGTGTAGGCGCGGACTCGGCTCAAGAGAATCACGCTTGTGGTGCTACAGTTTACGTTAACCTTGAACCTTGTAATCATCATGGACGCACTCCCCCTTGTTCGGAAGCGTTAATTGCAGCTGGTGTGGCTAAGGTAGTCGTCGGTATAGTTGACCCGAATCCTTTGGTTGGTGGCGGAGGTATTGCCCGTTTACGTGCTGCTGGTGTAGAGGTAGTTGTAGGGGTGGAAGCCGAAGCCTGTTATCAACTCAATGAGGCTTTTATCCATCGGATTTTACATCAACGACCTTTAGGGATTTTGAAATATGCCATGACTTTAGATGGCAAAATCGCTACTACTTCTGGTCATAGTGCTTGGGTGACAAACCAAGATGCCCGTAATGAAGTTCATCAACTGCGGGCAGGGTGTGATGCGATAATTGTTGGTGGCAATACAGTCCGAAAAGATAATCCTTACTTAACCAGTCATCAGGTAGGAGCGCATAATCCCCTGCGGGTGGTGATGAGTCGTCAGCTCAACTTGCCTGAAGATGCTCGCCTGTGGCAAACGGCGGAAGCTCCGACTGTAGTGTTCACAGAGAAGGGTAGTTCACCAGATTTCCAAAGTTTCTTACGCCAACAAGGGGTTGAGGTGGTAGAGTCAATTTCCCTGACACCAGAATTGGTAATGGCCAATTTATGCGATCGCGGTTTTTGTAGTGTGTTATGGGAGTGTGGTGGTACTTTGGCCGCCAGTGCGATCGCTCAAGGTGCAGTACAAAAAATTATGGCTTTTATCGCGCCTAAAATCATTGGTGGTAGTCATGCGGCTACACCTGTAGGTGATTTAGGTTTGACCATTATGACCGAAGCTCTAAGCTTAGAACGGGTTCGTTGGCGTGTAGTCGGTTCTGATTGCTTAGTTGAAGGTTATTTGCCTCAAAAAAACTCATAGTCGATAGTCCACAGCCAATAGACAACACTATTGTCTGTGGGCTTGATCACTGGCGTTCATAAGCAAGATCGCGTATGAGGGTGAGCCGGGATTGAACGTAGTCACTGAGGTAATCAGTTTCGTTGGGATCTAACAATGCTTGCTTTGTAGTTTGTTTGACTAACCATTGTACCAAGCTAGCATCGTCCATCTGCAATAAAATCTTGGTTTGAGAATTTTCAACTACAGACCAAAGCTGGCGCAGAATTTTAGGAGTCATTAAGACCTCAAGTTTATCATTAGCTTAGTTATTTTTAGATTACACAATTTAAGCGGTAGATTACGCCTGCATATACAAGCTGAGACAAGTATTATTAAAAACTTAATAAAGTGAGTTATAACTTTATGAAGATTAAGTATTGTTTCACTACATTCATAAATTAACAAAAAGTTACTTAATAACTTTCTTTAGTATGCTGAATGTGATTGCTAGTTGTCTTAATCCAATTAATGACGAATTATTTATAATTATCTCTTAATTCGTTACATTTTACTCAACTATTAGATTTTCACAAAATGTGTACTTGCATTTATAGCAATTCCAAATAAGTTACGAACAAAAAAGATCCCCGATTTCTGAAATAAGTCGGGGATCTAATTCTCCAGTACAGCAAGGCATAAATGAAGCAATCATTTAAAATCATTCAAAAGCTGATAAAATAAGCTTTTTGACTTCCGCCGTGCGGTACTAGATATTTACTAGTAGTAATATGGAAAGATTTACAAAGGATTTCTCCCGGATACAACAATAAAACCTACAGAATCAAGCCGGATTTGAGGTCTGTGAATCCCATCTAAAATGGCTGTACTCAATGCACTTTCTATCTGTAATTCTTCAGCGAGTGCAGAATCCTCATTTTGCCTTTTGAGACGCAGCTTTAATTGTGCTACTTTTTTGTTCAAATTCTGTTCAGCAACTTGAGCATATTGTTCGTGCATTTTGATAAATTTAGGATTGTTTAAGAGTAATTCCCCAGAACGACTACGAGCTTGATTGCAAAAACTTTTCCAATCGCTAATATCGACAAAATTATCAATAATTCCTAAACGCTCTTTGGCTAGATTAAAATCTCTCACTCTCTCACTGCTTCTGTCTTTATACGGTCGTTGCAGAATATTTAAAAGCGATTTATCTTCCACTAAACTCATGGGGTTAGTGCGACCATCAACAAAGATAGTTTCTAACATTGGGGGAAATAAAGCATCAACCCGCCGCTTCAATGTTTTGAGTTGGGAATTATCTAGTTTGTGGGTTGTTAAAACCTGTTTGACTGCTTCTAAATGTGTTTCGACTACAAAATTGAATCGGAAACCAAACCATTCTTTACCTTCGGTAGCATTCCAACTTTCATCAGTGCGCCAGACAGCAAAAGCTTTCCCTCTATCATCCCAATTAATATGGCTGAC
>NZ_JAYGHH010000002.1:202785-209046 GCF_034931045.1 Nodularia sp. UHCC 0506 | reverse complement strand
GTGCTTCTATTAATCCTTCGCCAATGCGGAAAAGTTTAGTCCCAGAATTTTGGTTTGCTATCCGGCGATTGTAAGTTCCAAATTGCTCTGTATTATTATTCGCAAAGTGAGTTTTTAACTCGTCTAGAGAAACCAAAGTCCGCGTTGTGGGTTGATAACGCTTAATTTCTGCGGAATTGGGATTATTAACCGATTTAAATCCCAGTGCGTCACACATCCAGCCTTCAACTGCTTGTTTAATTTCTAGATGACTGGCATCGTAATCATCGAGGTCTTGAAAATATTGGCTAGTATTTTCGTCGAGAATATCAATTTCATCAAGTGCAGTTTGCTCGCTAATTTTCAAGGTTTCGGCGGTGATTTGTTGTTGAATTGGTGAAATCATGGCTAATAATCCCGCAGCACCTGATTGAAACAAAGCTGTTTCTAATTCTGGCAATTTTTCATCTACGTAAAATTGTAGACTGGCAATTGATCTTTCAAAGATATCAAAGCCATTTTTGAGAACTTGATACCAAGCATTTTGGGGACTAGTTTCTAAGAAAAGACCAAGTAAGGCATAAGATTGAATTCCGATTTTACTACCAATGCGGTCAAATCTGCCAATTCTTTGTTCTAATTGATTGGGAGAGCAAGGTAAGTCAAAGTGAATGAAGCAGTCGGCAAATTGCAGGTTCAGTCCTTCTTCTCCAGAGCGATCGCATACTAAAATAAAGCAGTCAGGATTATTCTGAAATCTCGTTAAGTTTTCTGCAACTTTTTCTCGTGGTTCGCCCAATTGATGACTTGCAATTGTCTCTACACCAAAGCTATTAGCTAAACGTTGGACAATTTGTTGACAAGATTGGACAAAACTAGTAAATACCACAATTTTCGGCAAAACATCTCCAGGAATGGGTCTGCGAATTCTATGCTGTATCCTAGTGATTAATTCTGGCTTATTTCTGCGAACACTTGGAGAAATTTTGAAATATGTAGCTAGTTGATTTAGCAACACTGTAGTCAAATTTTCTGTGCGTTCGCCCTCATCTACAGGTTGACGCAAAATTTTTAAACCCGATTGCAGAATTGCTTCTTCTCCTGGGAATTTAGGGGTTGTGGTTAAGATGCGAAGCTCATTTTCTTTGAACTCTGGAATCAGTTGAGATGGAGTTTTACCTGTGAGACGGGCGTTAATTACCTGTTCTAAAATCCCTAACCAAGTGCCAGAAGCGAGGAATAAAAGTAGAAAAATTTGCTGATAAGGTTGTTCTTTAGGGGCGGTAGTACGCCATTTTTCCATGAGTTCATGAAGGTCAAGCGATCGCTCATCTAAATCATATTCTTCTTTTGGTGTCACATCCCGATCAAAGATCACATCTTCCACCGCAGCGCGACGGTTACGCAGCATTCGCCGATGTAGTCGATAGGTTTCGCTAATGTGGCTCCGAATGGCTGAGATAATTTGATTTCTATCAGTGGATTTGGCTTTTAAAGAATTTTCTAAATTGTCCACCTGATTGAGCAAATACTCATCCTCTGCAAACAAATTTCGCAATTCTTTGAGGTGAGTTTTCAGAACTTGATCATTGATACCTTCTTGAAAAGAAAGGAGAAATCTGCCAATTTCCTGACAATTTTGCACTCTGGTGCGGAAACCTGCCAAATCATGTAGTTTATAGGTTACAGGATCAAGCAGATGCAACATGGCGAGAAAATCTTGCTCGTGGTTGAGGACAGGAGTAGCAGATAATAAAAGTAAGCGATCGCTTTTATGAGCCAGATGTTTACAAGACTCAAAACGCTGACGCACTGCTGCATCCCTAGAAGTCGCCATCGCTGCAATATGATGGGCTTCATCTAAAATTAAGCAGCCTATATTCGCTTTCTGGTTGATTTTATGCACATCTTCCAGCGCCAGCACCACCACCCGTTTACCAAAATGGGAGATGTAAAATTTATTTTCTAACTCAGCCCGCCATTGTGGGAGTAAATATTGTGGAACCAATACCACCGCACCTTTTTTTGGTTCATCAAGGAGGAACTGACGGAGAATTGCACCCGCTTCAATAGTTTTTCCGAGTCCCACCTCATCTGCTAATAAATAGCGCTGAATTGGGTCTTCCAGCACCCGTCGGACAACTTCCACTTGGTGAGGATAAAGTTCAATGTTCGCTGAAATTAACCCTCTCATCCCGCGACTCATAGCGCGTTGTTTAATCAAAGATTTAACAAAAGTTAATCTCTTGTCATGAAAGTAGGGTGTTTCGTGACCCTTCATAGCCAGAGTGTCTGTAGGGTCTGTGATGGGTATGTTACAACGGACATAAATTTCCTGTTCCGTGGCAATTGTCGTCTTTTTATCCGGTAAATCAATTTGATACATTTCTGCATCTTCATCCCAGGTACAAATTCGGCCAATTAACCATGTATCTTGGGTGGGTGAGCTAATGTAGCATCGGGTTTGAGGCTGAAGTTTAACTTGAGAAAGGGAATCTAAAGGTAAAGTTTTTTGGAGGCGTTGCCCTCCTGAGCAGAAATACTCCACCATGACATCAGGTGGAGATATCTCAGTAACTTTTCCTATTCCCAAATAGTTGTTCTGGGACTGTACCAATGAACCAAACTCAATCATAGTTCCAGTTATCTGAAGATCCTAAGAGAAATTACTACGCCAAGAGCAATAGCAGCTCTCCACACTAGCGTGATAACCCAGTTCTGGCAACTTGAAAAAGAGGCAAAGGGGATGGGGAGTGTGAGAGGTATAGGTGCTGCAATTAGATAAACAGTGAGGTTCTATATAGGCAGCAATTCTCATTTTGATAGCTTGGGTGGCTTAAGCCATACAAAACGACCTATACCTTGCTTCCTTCTTCCCTATTCCCTGTTCCCTATTCCCTCCCTCTACGAGTAAATATGGCTACACCACGCCAGCTACAGAAACCAAACCGGATTCCTCTAGCTATGATGAAGTCAGAAGAAAAGCAGCGCAACCTCAAATTAATCTTTGACAAGATAAATAATGGTGACGACAGTTATCGTAATTAACACTCTTATCTCACTGGGATTACTCTACATAGCTTGGCGAATTTGGAAACTCAAGCAATGGATAGGGTGCATAGCTGATAAACTAAACGCCTATGAACGTCATACTCATGCTGTATTGTATAAAGCACCTGAAAATATTGAAATTAGCCAGCAAAAAATTTATAGCCTGCGCCAAGGAAACGAAAAGCTACAGATACAAATCCAACAAATACGTCAAATTATCAGCCTGTTATTGTTAGGAAAGCGATTCTGGGGAGGCTCATTCGGCTGGAAAGGGTTGACATCAAGAAAAAAGACGGCAGCTAAATAAAAGCAACATTTCTGGCTGATATATTGTCAAAATAAATTAAATAGATAGAATTATTTCAATCTTGCTAGGGGAAAATCACACCTAAAATGGGTGTAAGGAGAGAAACAATTAATATGTCTAATAATCGTTCTGGAGTGTTTGTTGGTGGTTTCATGCTGGGAGCTACGATTGGTGCTTTAACTGGTTTGCTCGTAGCACCCCGTACAGGGCGCGAAACACGGAAACTTTTACAAAAGTCTGCTAATGCCATTCCGGACTTGGCAGAAGATTTATCAACAAGTGTACAAATTCAGGCGGATCGACTTTCTGCCAGCGCCGTGAAAAATTGGGATGATACCTTAGAGAAACTGCAAGAAGCGATCGCGGCTGGTGTAGATGCTAGTCAACGCGAAAGCCAAAACTTAAAGCAGCAACAAGCTCAAAAAGACTCCGATTCTGTTTCCCAGCAATTGTAACGCTCATAGATAGCATAACCGTGATTGATCCCCTGTTTTGGTTGGGACTGTCTTTATTCTTAGTCGCCGCCAGTCTGACTGCTGTTTTGGTAGCGGCTATACCGGCTTTGCAGGAGTTAGCACGTGCTGCTCGCAGTGCAGAAAAGCTATTTGACACTCTCTCACGGGAGTTACCACCTACTTTAATTTCCATCCGCAAAACTGGGATGGAAATCACAGATTTAACCAATGATGTCAGTGAAGGTGTACAAAGTGCAGGTAAAGTCGTTAAGCAAGTTGACCAAACCCTAGATGGTGCCAGAAAACAAGCTCAAAATGTGCAAATCAGCACTCGCAGCTTGGTTGTAGGTGTGAAAACTGCTTGGAAGTCCTTTACACGCTCAAAACCCGCACGAAGGGTTGAACGCCTACCAATTAATGAAAAACCACCGTTAACGTTGCGAGAACGAGAAATTAAGAACGAAGTAGAAGAAGCAGGGGAGAAGAGGCAGGGGGGCAGGGGGCAGGGTGCAGGGGGGAAAATGAAGAGTCCTCAATAACCAATGACTAATGAGGGCTGGCTGAATAAATGTAAAACCCAGATAAATCAAAGGTTTGAGGCTGATAAACCCGAAATTAGGTGCAAGGCTTCGCCGTGATCGTCAGCCGAACGGTTTTTGTAGGGTGTACCATCAAAAGTGTGAATTTTGGGTTGCATAAATCAGAAAATTTGGGGATGACAGGTAACTGAAACTGTTCCCTGTTCCCTGTTCCCTGTTCTCACAAATAACTTTTATGCCTAACGGCACGCTACGCGAACAGTAATCCCTAATGACGAAGCTTTGCTTAAATACCTTAGATTAGAGTAAAGTAAACAAGTGTAAAGAAGTATCACTTTTCCCATACTCTTTTAAAACTACTTGTTCACTTCTACTGTCTATATTTATATAACAACGTCCATGCAGTCTTGTTTTTGGCGACGAACTCTGGTATCTATTGCTGTATTTTTCTTAGCTGGGTCAATGTGGGTAATGCACTCCCCTCCGGCACTGGCTTATGATAATCCTGACTTATTACCCAACTTTCAAACTCCAGTTATAGATTTAGCTAAAACTCTCACAGATGTTCAAGAAGCAGAACTGGTGACAGATTTAGAGCAATTTGAAGGTGAAACTGGCTGGAAATTGCGAGTATTAACCCAGTTTGACCGCACTCCAGGCCGAGCAGTAATTAATTATTGGGGTTTAGATGATAAATCTATTTTGCTAGTTGCTGATGCTCGTGGCGGTAATATTCTCAGCTTTAGTGTGGGAGATGCCGTTTATGAACTTCTACCCCGGACTTTTTGGATAGAATTGCAAACCCGTTTCGGCAATTTGTATTTTGTGCGAGATGAAGGCGAAGACCAAGCCATTTTACAAGCCTTAAATTCAGTTAAAGGCTGTTTGCTTCAAGGGGGTTGCTCAGTGGTTCCTGGATTACCTAGAGAACAATGGATACTGACACTAATTACCTCAGTGGTGGGGGGAATAGTTTGTGGATTTGCAGCTCACCCGCAAAAAGAAGGACAGATTTTCGCTTGGCAATGGGCTTTAATTTTTTCGCCTTTGTGGGGAATTTTGTTTATTGCCTTTGGTATTGGCCCAGTGGTGACGCGTACCAGCGATTGGTTGCCTCTAGTTCGCAATATCTCTGGTTTTCTCATTGGCGCTTTAGTCGCCTATCTGTCTCCTCTTTTGACTCGTCCTTCTTCTAATGCTGAGTCCTGAATTTATCCGTGCTGAGTAAAAATCAAAATACTCAGCATTGAGCGTTCCTGAAGCTGATAAGCTAAAAGCTGGTACTTCAGAGCTGAATAGCAATGGAATGGCACGTAACGGATGCTCAAAGTTTAGCAATCATTGATAATGAAATAGGTGATCATGTATTTTCACCGGCAGAATATGAGATTGTCCGGCGGGTAATATATGCCACGGCTGATTTTGAATATAAATCTTTGATTCACTTTTCTGAGCGTGCTTTACAAGCTGGTGCAGCAGCTTTGGCGGCACGCACTACAATTGTGGTAGATGTCCCGATGGTACAAGTAGGGATTGCCCAGGATATTCAAAATACTTTTGCTAATCCAGTCTATTGCAGTCTGGAAACCGTTACACGCCCCCAAAAAGAAAAATCTCGTGCAGCTTGGGGAATTGAAACTTTAGCCAAGCGTTACCCTGAGGGGATTTTTGTGGTGGGTCAAGCGCAAACAGCACTAACTGCTTTGGTGGAGTTAATTGCATCTGAAGAAATTCAGCCTGCTTTGATAATTGCGACTCCAGTGGGGTTTGTGAATGCGGATAAGGCTAAGGAAGGTTTGCAAGATTCTCAAGTTCCTCACATTATCATTGACAGTCGCAAAGGAAATGCCGTTGTAGCATCTGCTATTGTTGATGGATTGGTGGATTTGGCTTGGCAAGCTTATGGACAGGAGAGAGGTAATTTGTAATT
>NZ_JAYGHH010000002.1:165968-202655 GCF_034931045.1 Nodularia sp. UHCC 0506 | reverse complement strand
TAACGTAATTTGTAATTTGTAATTTGTAATTTGTAATTTGTAATGCTCCCTTTCCTGCGGAACGCTACGCGAACGGGAGAGCTACGCTAACGTAATTTGTGATTTCTATTCAGTTTAAATTTCTTCCATTCTTTGGCGACGACGGGGTGGTTTTTGTGGTTGTTTTTTACGCAAACGACGACTGACTTCATTAAAGAAGTCTCTTCTCAGATAAGGATAGTCATTCACCCACAAGTCATGACTGGGAATGTATACGTCACTGAATTCTTCGATACTGCTTAAGTCAGAACGGTTCGACATGACTATCATTTCGGCAACTTGACCGCGAACTATGACTTTGTGAGAGTTACGTAGTGGTGCTTGTAATTCTACGGTAAATCCTGTGTTGTCTCCAACTTCTAGGTTGATGCGTTTTTCTCTGTTTTCAACAATTACTAGCTCACCTTTGTTGTTAACTGTTTCTTGTTTTCCCATTAATTTGTCTGTAATCCACCAATCGAGAATTCGACCCCGAAAAAAGCCACTGTATTTATAACGGCGACATTTTACATTACGTACACTTGCCTGAAATACGGGATACCACAGCCAAAAGAAAGCACCCATGACTCCAATTAAAAATGTGATGGGACCGAATTCTAGTCTCAACAAAACTTCCGCCAGCAGAATTATCGCTATGGCGATGACAGAAATTAACAGTCGCTGCAAAAAGTTTGAGAATTTTCCTGCGTAGTATTTATATTGCGCGCCAGTAGCAATAAAGGGGATGAGTTGTTCAAATTTTTTCCGGGTGAGTGGAACTAACATAATTGCTGAGTTTGCCAGTTAAAGTATTTTTTCTAATCCATACACTAATGACTTTAGCTGCGAGACTTTGCGAATTGCTAACAAGACTCCTGGCATATAACAAGAGCGATCGCTGGTATCATGTCTTAATGTATAAATTTGACCGGGTGCGCCAAAAATTACTTCTTGATGGGCGATGAGTCCCGGCAGGCGTATACTATGAATTCTAATGCCTTCTTCGGCTAAACTGCCCCTAGCTCCTGGGATTTTTTCCGTTTCTTCGACAATGGCAGTGTTAAAAGGTTTACCAAGTTCTCCTAGTAATTGTGCGGTTTGAATTGCCGTCCCACTGGGCGCATCGGCTTTTTGGTTGTGGTGAAGTTCAATAATTTCTACATGGTCGAAGTATTGGGAGGCTGTGACTGCGGCTTGCTGTAGAAGTACCATCCCAATGGAAAAGTTGGGAATAATTAAACAACCGGTACTGGCTTTTTCGGCAAAGTCGGCTAAGTCTTGCAGTTGTTCTGGACTTAAGCCTGTTGTCCCGACTACTGGACGAATCCCATAGGCGATCGCACTCCGCACGTTATCATAAACTCCATCAGGGTGGGTAAAGTCTACCATTACCCCTGGAGGAGAGTTTCTATCGCCAGCTACATAACCCAGCATGGCTTCAAATTGGTTGGTGATTGGCACTTCTAAAGGTTCACTTAAACCTGCCAATTCTCCAGCATCTTGGTCTTGATGTTCTGGACTGGTGTCAATTGCAGCTACTAAGTTTAAATCTGGTGCTTGGGCAACGGCTTTAATTACTTCACGACCCATTTTGCCGGCTGCACCGTTTACAATAACTGGGATAGGAGCTTGATTTGTCATAATTCGTAATTCGTAGTTTCGGCTGTGGGTAAGATTAGGAATTTCCAAGGAAGAAACGTTCGCGTAGCGTGCGCGTAGCGCATACCACAGAGGCACAGAGGACACAGAGTCAAGAGGGTTTGAGAGATTTTTTGCGTTCGGTGGTTGAGTATTCTTTTATTTAGAATTCCTTTACTCGAATATTGGCGACCAAATTTCGGCAATGTTTACTTCCCAGCCGGGGAGTAAGTCGGGTAAGGTCAGCACATCATTATTTTGTAATACTATTTTCTCATTAGAATGGTAAACTTCCATAGTTCTGGTTCTAGGGTCAATTAAAATGCCGATTTGAGTCCCCAAGCTGATAAATTCTTGAATTTTTTCTCTGAGTTTATCTAGGGAATCGGTTTTAGATTTCACCTCAACGACTAAATCAGGCAGCAGTTCCGCATAATCTTCCGTAGAACGTTTGAGCCTATCTGCTCGGATAAATGATACATCGAGAGCGCGTAAATCTTTGTTAGGTAGTCTAAAGCCAGCACTGGAACCAGCTACACGTCCTAACTGGCGAGGTCTTATCCAATTACCCAACAGTCGGGCAAATTCAGTTCCTACTTCTTCTGATTCGTAACCCGATGGACTCATAACAACTACATTTCCGTCTACCAATTCCATACGATAGTCAGGATGAGCTGCTTGTATTTTCTCTAAATCTTGGACAGTGAGAGACATAAGACCTCCTGAAATACCTAAATCTATCTTGGCATTTGTGATTACTCAATTTTAGATTTTAGATTGACTCATAGTTACAAGTGGCATGAAAATGATTATCATTTAATTATGAGTATACCGATGATTACTGTTGTTGCTGGCCCTGCTGGCTGTGGTAAAACCACCTGGATTTGCCAACAGCTACGTAGTAATGCTTCTGCGGAAAATGTGATTTATTTTAGTCCTGGAACTGGTAATGTCCCCGTTGACCAGATTCGCCTAAGTGCGGAGTTTCCAGAGGTGAACGTTTTTAGTGATGGCCAAGAAGTAGAATTTTTCAACCAGTTAGCAGGGGCGGAGAATATTTATATAGAAATAGGATTTTACTTGGAATTAGGAGCAATTGAGCAAATTGTCGGAAATGTCCCATATCAGTCTGTGGCAGTTTTACCGTCACATCTGAAAGATTCGGAATATCACACCTGGGCTGAAAAAATTGTCACAGGGCTGGATATTGAGACTAGTATGACCCAAAATCAGATTTGGCGATCGCCTACTAGTGGTCAAGTTATCGATGAAGACAGTTTACATGAATTTTGGTATGAACTATCTCACGGTGCTTATGGTCAAGTCAGCCGTGCTAAAGGAATTTTTGATGTTGCTGATGGTAGGGCATTATACGCCGATTGTGTCGCAGGTGTACCGACAACAGACTTTTTAGAATTAGACTTACCACGCCACTTAGAAGGAAGACCACAGCGTTTCAGTGGTTTAGAAGTCTGGGGAGAAAATTTGGATGAGTCGGCCATTAAACAAACATTACAAGATTGCTATTTGTCAGATAGTGCGATCGCACAATACCAAGAACAAATCAAACAAATCTTAATAGAGGAGACTATACAGTGAAAATAGCCGTCATGTCATGTATTCATGGCAATTATGAAGCATTAGATGCCGTCTTATTAGATATAGACCAGCAAAAAGCCGATAAAATCTTTTGTCTCGGCGATTTAGTCGGATATGGACCGCATCCCAATGCCGTAGTTACACAAATTCGGGCTTTAGACATTCCCACCTGTATGGGTTGTTGGGATGAAGATATTGTCGAAGGCTTAAACGCTTGTGATTGTAGTTATCCGTCCTTATTAGCTGAGAAACGCGGAAAAATTGCTCACGAGTGGACAAATAACGAAATACATCCAGAACACCGGGAATTTTTCGCCCAACTACCCCACAGTTTAAGTGAAGAAAATTTAGCCTTCGTTCATGGTAGCCCCCACAGTAACCATGAATATTTATTACCAGAACTTGATGCCTTTGCCGCTTTAGAACGCGTACTTTCCACAGATGCCGACGTGCTGTTTTGTGGACATACTCACGTGCCTTATGTACGTAAACTAGACGCAGGAAGTTTAAAAATTCGTGTCCACAGGCAGGAAAAAGCAGCCGCAGAAAAGAGCTTCAATGCTTCCTTAAAGCGGATTATCAACGTTGGTTCTGTAGGCGAACCCCGACATGGGCGACCCAATGCCACCTATGTAATTTACGACACAGAAAACCAAGAAGTAAATTTACGAGAAGTACCTTACGACTATCAAAAAACCTGTGCCGCCATCATTGAAAAAGGTTTACCAAAAATATTTGCGTGGCGTTTAGCCCAAGGCTTGGAATTTGCAGAAAGGGCTGATGACCCCACCCATGTTTGTACTCGCTAATGACAAATGAAGGAAAAGATTGTTATTTCCCAATGACCAATGACCAATGACTAAAAAATGAATAACTGGGCAATTTTAAGCGGAATTGAAGGTAATTTGGCAGCTTATGAAGCTGTTATGAAAGATATTAAGCGTCAAAATAATGTCGAAGCGTTGTATATTTTGGGCGATTTAGTCGGACCCCGGCGAGAAACCGAACAATTAGTCAAACGGGTGTTAAACCCCCGACGGGGAGAACTGGAACCACTAATTTGTAAAGGTTGGTGGGAAGAACAGTGTTTTATTCTCCACGGACTGGGGGGAACTGGTGAACCAACAGAATTGATGGCGAAATATGGGGGAGAAACAGTTAAATTGTTGTGGGAATGCGTTTCTCGCCCGATGGCGCAATGGTTAATGACCCTAGACTTTGGTTTTTTTGAACTAGATTCTTTGTTAATTCACGGGACAACAGTAGGAATTGACGAAGAACTGACCCCAGACACGCCCCCAATTCAAATGCTAGACCGCTTATCAAGAATGCAAGCCAATAACTTGTTTTGTGGTCGTTCTGGTCTGGCTTTTCAATATCAACTCCAAGCAGGGTCAATCACTACAGGAGTCACAACCCTAGATAGTCCACCATCTCCCCAAACTGTAGAAATCTCGGCGCGTCAGGTCATCGGGGTAGGTAATGTCGGCAGAAAACCAGGGGAAGCAATTTATACTCTCTATTATCCAGGGACAAATCATGTAGAGTTTAAAACTGTCCGTTATGGTATGAGTAAAGGTTTTCAGTCCCAGTCAGATGTTACACCTAAAATAGCTATTAGCTACGACAGCATAAATAATTGAAGGTTTGTAGTGAGGACTTTAGTCCTCTCCGTCTCCTAGTCCCTAAACTGATTTGGGATGAAGCTAACTTTTGCGGGCGCAACCTTCCAAAACCATATCGCCCCGGATGAACAGTGATGAGTAAGGATGTAAATCGTCTGACATGGTATCACTACATCCCTTGGATTTGCGGATAATCAACATAGTATTATTTTCCTCTTCCAATCGATACACTCGCACTGTGTCCGGAAGACGACCATCAGCAGCCAATGGTGTGACATAAGGAAAAGTCAGCTTTTCGTCGGTTGCTAACGAAGAATAGACAATTTCACTGGGGCTAACCTTGACACTCCAAAATGGTTCATTACCAAAAGCCTGAAATTCTTGATTCTCGGTAGTGGGACTGCTGGAAACTACTTGATTATTGTCATTATTGGTGCTATTGGCTGGTAAACAACTACTTAGCCCCAATAAAAGAGTGCAAAAAATTAAAGTTTTCATAAAATTTAGAATGTATAACAACTCATACAGTTTACCTACTATTACTGAAGCCGTCAGGTAGAATTTTTGAAAATTGTCGTGGCTTCAGGCTGTTGAGTGTCAAAATATTAGATGTAAAGTTTATTTGCAAAATCATTTATGCCGAAAGCAATTTGGAATGGCACTGTATTAGCCGAAAGCGATAACACAATTGTTGTAGAAGGCAATCATTATTTTCCAGCCGACGCTATTAAAAAAGAATACTTTCAAGAAAGTAACACTCATAGTACTTGTCCGTGGAAAGGTGTCGCCAGCTACTACAGCATTGAAGTGGATGGACAAACCAACAAAGATGCAGCCTGGTACTATCCTAGTGCTAAGGAGAGAGCTAAAAATTTTGAAGGCTATGTCGCTTTTTGGAAGGGTGTAAAAGTCGAGGCTTAGTTTTTAGTTCTGTGTTTTCTCAGGTCTGATTAAAGAGACAGTTTGGCAAAATATATGGTATATGAAGGATATTAGATACTATATATTTTGCTATTTGTTAATTTTGCACTATCTATAACTTTGTCAGAAGATAGAGAAAATCCAGTTCTTGGGTTAGTTTGATGGTACAAATTTGTTGATATAGTAATACAAAATATAACTAATGAATAAATAATTGTTCATTAAAGGAGTAAGTGTTATGACAAATATGAATAATTACGAAACCGAATTATCTCAAGAGGAAACTTTAAATGAAAAAGATACTTTCCAGTACGATCCCGAAAAAATTAACATTGTTACAAGGGAGCCAACTATTGAGCAATTACTCAGAAGAATTGATGAAAAAGCACTAGATTTAGCACCTGATTTTCAAAGACAAGCAAATATATGGACTCTAGAAGCCAAAAGTAAATTAATTGAATCTATTCTGATTAGAATTCCATTACCTGCCTTTTATATTGATGCTACTAATGAAGATGAATGGGTAGTAGTAGATGGATTACAAAGATTGTCTGCTCTCAAACAATTTATGATTGATAAGAGTGAGAAGAGACTTAAATTAGTTGGATTAGAATACTTAAAAGAACTTAGTAATAAAACCTATGATGAATTAGAGCGAAGATATCAACGTCGCATTTTAGAAACTCAAGTTACAGTATATTTAATTGAAAAAGGTACTCCTTTGGAAGTAAAATACAATATTTTTAAACGAATCAATACGGGAGGTGTACCTCTTTCTAATCAAGAACTACGCCATGCTTTGAACCCTGGACAAGCTACAAAATTTTTGGCTAATCTAGCTTCTTACCCAGAGTTTAAAACAATTGTTCCTCTTAGCGAAGATAAGAAAAAAAGAATGGATGATAGGGAATTTGTTGTAGGCTTCCTCGCTTTTTATCTAATTTCTTATCAAGAATATCAATATGAAACTAGAGAATCTTTCCTTAGTAAAGCATTATCAAAAATAAATAGTCTTTCTCAGGAAGAAATCAAAAAAATAGAAGCAGATTTCAAAAAAGCAATGATTGCGGCATTTGAGATTTTTAATAATAATGCTTTTCGCAAGCTTTCTAATAAAACTAAAAGAAAATTCCCACTTAATAAATCTTTATTTGAGGTTTGGACTGTCAATCTTAGCAGGCTAAGTATAGAAGATATTCAAACTTTAAAAACTAGAAAACAAAAACTTATAGATACTTTTATTAAGTATGTAGATAATGATCCTGATTTTCTAGCATCAATATCTCAAGTTAAAGATAAAATTGAGTATAGATTTAAAACAGTTGAGAAAATTATTAAAGAGGTATTATCATGATTAATTTTCTAAAATTGACAAATTACAAAGCTTTTGAAAATCAATTACTCGAATTTAAACCGCTAACCTTACTTTCTGGTCTTAATAGTACGGGAAAATCTTCTGTACTGCAAGCGCTACTTTTGCTAAGGCAGTCTTATCAACAAGAATTACTGCCGAATGTTGGTTTAGCGTTGAATGGTGAATTAGTACGTATTGGTACTGCTCAAGATGCCTTTTGTGAAAGAGCTAAAGAAGACTATCTTGGTTTTGAAATTACTTGGAATGATCAAAAAAAAGGAATTTGGCGTTTTAGCTATGATCCAATTAAGACAGATGCAGATATTTTAAATAATTTAGATTCACACTTATCAAGTGATCCAGGTGTCTATGGTTTAAAAAGTCTTTTTAAGAAAAGATTTCACTATTTACAGGCGGAACGACTTGGACCAAGAACATCTTATGATATGTCAGATTATCAAGCGCGACGATTAGGACAGCTAGGTTCCAAAGGTGAATATACAGCACATTTTTTAGCAATTAATCAAGATAAAGATGTTCTTCAAAGTAAACTAAGACATCCAATGGCGAAATCTAATAGTCTTAGCAGCCAGGTTGAAGGATGGATGAGAGAAGTTAGTCCTGGAACAAGAATTAAAATCAACTCAAATTCAGATATAGGTTTGATGAGTTTGCAATATTTCTATGGAGATAGCAACCCCTATCGTACTACTAACGTTGGATTTGGAATTAGCTACACATTACCCATTATCGTAGCAATTTTGGCATCTCATCCTGGTACACTAATTCTAATAGAGAATCCAGAAGCACATCTACATCCTAAAGGGCAAGTTAAGATGGGTGAGTTATTATCCCTTGCAGCTAGTTGTGGAATTCAAGTAGTAATAGAAACCCATAGTGATCATGTTTTAAATGGTATTCGTCTTGCTGTTCATCAAGGGAAAATTAAGCCAGATGATGTTCAATTACATTATTTTCAGCGACCAGATAAACAAGGACAAGATGTTACAGAAGTAGTATCACCCCGTATCGATAGAAACGGAAGAATTGATAAATGGCCTGATGGTTTCTTCGATGAATGGGAAAAAAGTTTAGATATTTTACTTGAGCCTGCGGGGGAGTAGAAGGTGGATTTTGATTTGATATTAAATGAATTATCTCTGCGAAATCCTGCTCCAAATGAACAAGAAGCACAGCAAAGAATGTCTGAGCTAATTAAGACTATAAAAGCAGTTAAAGCTCAGGGAGTGAAAGTAAGTCTTCGGACTAAAGAGGATTTTTATACAACAATACTTGCACCTAACTATCCTCTACGTCGTTGGCTTAATGATGCAGATCAGGTTGAGCGAATTTTTATCAAAACTCTTGCAACTAAAGCACCTTTTTCAAATGATATTGTAAATTCTGAGATCCAAGATATTGAAAATAATGCTAGTTTGTCTGAATTTTTTCATCAAGGAAAAATAGCTATTGGGCTTGGTATTGCTTATGTACTGGAGACAATAGCAATTAGCCTACTCTCTGAAGAATGCTGGGATTGTCACCGCCTAGAAATAGAATTTATATCGCTTGACGAAGATAAAGAGATAGTACATGAACTTGTAAAAATTTTCCATGTTAGTCGTAGCACTCATGTACAAGAACACGCCAATCTGATTCAAAAAATTCAAGCGCGTATTTATCAACAAGTTAGCAATGGGGTAGAAATTTGGAATCGCAGGGAAGAATTATTTCCTAACCTAAAATTTTGTAATGCTGTTAGAAGACAGTTGGAAGATATCCGTACTGGACAGTTGGAATTACAGCCTGTTCTGAAGAAATTATTTGAGCTTCAGAAATGCTGTGAAAACTGGAATAATGGTTCTTTCAATACCGAAGGGTATCCTCTTGAGGAATCGGGAGAGAGTCAACCAACCCTTGACAAGTATTTTAAGGAAAGAACTTTTCTTTGTCCTGATGGTAAAGAACGCTTATTTGAACGACATATTAAATTGAGGGTTTGCAATTGGCGAATCCATTTTTTTCCAGAACAACCAGGGACGGTAATTATTGGTTATATTGGTCGGCATCTTCCTACAGTGAAGTATCGGACGTAATGTTTAAAATCTGTTCTTCTTCTTCATAAGAGAATTTTAAATTTCATTATATCTCCCTGCTTAATTAGAAGTTGCTGTTTCGGCAACATTACCAATAATTTCTTCCAAAGTTTTTAATAATTCTTGCTCATTATAAGGTTTAGAAAAATACGCCCGCGCTCCTAACTGCATGGCTAATTGGCGATGTTTATTACTACTGCGAGAAGTCAGCATAGCTACTGGGATATGCTTCATTTCCATGCTGGCATTAATGCGACCTAAGAAGCCATAACCATCAAGGCGAGGCATTTCAATATCACAAATTATCGCTGCAACTTTTAAACCACTTTCTAGTTTTTCTAAGGCATCTTGACCATCTTTCGCTTGCTCTACTTCATATCCTCCTTTTTCTAAAGTTAGAGCTAAGAAGCGGCGAACATTAATTGAGTCATCAATGATTAAAATTGTGCCTTTCTCATTGACAGGTGGTGCTGATATTTTGTTATTATCAAAGAACAGAAAAGGCGTTTTTAGCCTCACTGATGGGATTTGATTGTTTTGAGGAGTAGGCTGATTAGTAGCAATCCAATAGAGTAAATCGTTGGTGTTCACTAATGCTAATACTCGACCATCACCCAGAATTGTGCAGTTACTAAAACCTGCGGGTAAAGGTATATTTCCCTCGACTTGGCGGATGGCTACTTCTTGTTCACCCCAGCAACGGTCTACTTGGATGGCGACTTGCTGATTATTGCCTTTAACTATTAAGACACTACTCGCATCTATGGCTGGGCGAGTTTCTAATTCTGGGTTATCGTAATGGGGACAATTAAATTGGAAGTAGCGACCGAGGCGAATCAATGGTACTGTAGAGCCTTGCCAATTAATGACTTCGCTATCTGCCATTGATGATACTTGCTCATTGGGGAGTAAAAATATTTCGGAAATGACTTCTGTGGGAAATGCCAATAACATTTTATTGCTTTCTACTAGCAGAACTCGCGCAATGGAAAGGGTCAATGGTACTGATAAAGTAAAGGTAGTGCCAACTCCTAACTCAGTCTCAACTGTAATATCTCCGCGCACTAATTTTAGGTTATTACGCACTATATCCATGCCGACACCGCGACCAGATAAGGCGGTTACTTGGTCGGAAGTGGTGAATCCTGGTTCAAAAATTATTGATAATAGTTCTTCTTCACTAGCATTAGCTACTAAAGCAGCATCTAAACCCATATCTACGGCACGGGAGCGAATTTTTTCTAAAGAAATTCCCCGACCGTCATCACGCATTGTAATAATTGTGCGATTACTGCGGTGAGTAGCTGTAATTTCAATTAATCCTTGTTCTGGTTTACCCAGTTCACGGCGAGTATTAGGGTCTTCAATACCATGATCAAAGGCATTTCTTAATAAGTGCATTATCGGCTCGTTTAAAGCTTCTAAAATGCCGCGTTCAATTAAAGTTTTTCCACCTTCAACTTGTAAATGAACATTTTTTCCGTATTCAACATTTAGGTCACGTAAAGCTCTGGGAAAACGCTCGACTAAATCGGATAATGGCCGCATCCGAATGTGGGTAAGTTTTGTTTGTAATTGTTTGGATGTTTTATTCAGTTTCCGAGCTATTTGATCTGTATCGTCAACGCTTAATTGGATATCTGTGGTGACTTCTTGCACTTGGATAATAGTTTCCATAACTTCTTGCGATCGCAAGTTTAATTTCTGATGGCGGTCTATTTCCAATGTACTAACTTCTGGGATATTTTCTATATTAGATGTATTCGTAATTTTAGCACATACTGTACGTAATTCATAATTTTCTCGGTCGAGTGTTTGCACTCGCTGATTCAGGTTACGCACGAGTTTACGTAATCTTTCTAGTTGGGAATTTAAACCATTGCGTTGGACGGTCAATTCCCCACATAAATCATTAATTTCTTCCAGTTGTTTACTAGGAACTCGCACAGTGTTTTCCGAATTATCTCGGTCTTTAGCAATACTAATTTGTTCTTCTGTGTAGTCAATAAAATTGTGTTCTGTGGCGGTAATTTCTGGATAAACTACAGCACTTTCTTCGGGAATATTCACAGATATTAAATCATCTGTCACCTCTGCATTTTCAATAAATCCAACTATTGCCGACGCTGTGGACTGTGGTTGCTTTGGTATATAATTTACTACTGTGTCTAGTTCAAGTTTTGTGGGTAAACTATCTCGTTGATTTGTTAATACTAAAGCTTGCGATCGCCGCCATGATTGTAATGCTAACTGGGCAACTTCGGGAACGCGATCGCTGGTAACATTGCCGATATGATGCCCTATAGATTCACAAAGACTCGTAAAGGCTGGCAACTGTAACATTTCCCCCAAACCGCCCAATTCCGCCGCCATAATCGCTACTTCTTCTTGTAAGCAAGGCTGGGCGCTATCTGCTATTACCGACTCTAGACGCTGTAAACATCCTTCCACCTCAGTTTCAAACAGCATGGGGACAATATCTTGTCCATCTTCTGGCGATAACATAGTAGAAGCATCTTCTGGAGTGGGTTCACCCAAGCGATCGCGCAGTTCGTCAAACACTGGGTAACAAAAACTACTTAACCACTCCTCTTCTATATCAGTTCCTTGTGATAGTGATTCGACTATTTGCCGCAGCCAGTCTACTCCAGAAAGTAGTAAACTTGGTAACTCTGTATCAATACTTCGAGAATTTTTGCGGGTTTTTAAGACTTTAAAAGAATCTTCCAGACGGTGCGCTAAATCACTCAGTGTCCGAAATCCCATCATCCCGGCACCGCCTTTGATAGAATGGGCAGCTCGCAGTGCAGCATTAATTCTATCAACATCAATCCGATGACTAGTGTCAATTTCCAACAACACCCCTTCTAGGACATTCAAATAATCTCTCGCTTCTTCCAGAAACTGCATCTGGATTTCCAGTTCTTTATCCTTGGACATAGTTTTTTATTTAATCATTAGTTATTAGTTATTGGTCATTAGTTAAGTATTTTCCTACCTACTTAGGCATAATTTGCTTAACTAACCTTGAAGGTTTCCATAGTTTCTTGTAACTGCTGAGAAATCTCCACAGTTTGATGCAGAGATTCAGACACCATAGATGAAGAATCACTGGTACGTTGTGAAATAGCAGCAATATCTTGCATTAATTCACTAACGGCTTGGGATGTTTGTAACTGAGATGCAGTTGCAGTGGAAATTGACTGGACTAAAAAATTTATTTGTTGCGATACGTCCAAAATTTGATTTAGACTTTGCTTCGCCTCTTCAACAATTTCAGTACCTTCTACTACTTGAGAAGTTCCTATTTCCATAGCTTGTACTACTTCGCTGGTTTCCCGTTGAATATTCTCGACAATTTGCTCAATTTCTTGGGTAGCTGAGGCACTACGGATAGCTAATTCTCCCACTTCTTCAGCAACCACGGCAAAGCCTTCTCCTTCCTCACCGGCGCGGGCGGCTTCAATACCGGCGTTAATGGCGAGTAAGTTTGTTTGGGTGGCAATTTGATTAATTAAGGACACTACATGAGAAATTTGTTGAGAAGATTCTCCTAGCCGTTTGACTTTCTTCGCTGTTTCATCTACGGTTTCCCGTAAACCCAGAATATTCTGCACTGTCAAATCCATAGCTTGTCCACTTTTTGTAGCTGTGTGGGCAGCATCATTGGCAATAATTGCCGCTTTTTGGGCGTTTTCAGCGACGCTTTTCATAAAATCAGTCATTTGGTCAACAGCGTCCAGGGTGCGGTTAATTTCAGATACTTGGGTAATTGCGTCCTCCGCTAGTTGGTTAATTGCTGTTTTGTTAGCACCAATGGCGCTATTGACTTGGGTCGCAGCTTGTTTAACTTGAGTGACAATATCTCTGAGACTTTCCACTATGGAATTAAAAAAGTCGGCTACAGTGCCAATTTCCCCAGCCGTCACATCTGCACGTACTGTTAAGTTACCTCTAGCAGCATCTTCTACCTGACTAAGTAGTTCTAAAAGCTGCATTTGCAGTGTTTCTCCAGAATCTGCTTCCCCAGGATTTTTAACTATTTGTTGTTTAGTTAAAACTTGTAATTGAACGGCTATTTGATTGAAATTGTCACTGATAATTTCTAATTCACCTGACTTTGCTGTTTCCCAACGGGTATCGAGTTCCCCTTGAGCCAGTTTTGATAAAGCGGCAGCTGCGTTTAAAATTGGTCGTGTACTACTCTTGGTTATCCAAACTGCGATCGCACTGGCAACTAATGCTAATAGTATTGTGCTGATAGCTATTGTTTTTAATAGTTGTTTTTGGGGTGCAAAAGCAATAGCTGTGTCCGTAGTTAAAAGCAATTGCCAATTTAAATTAGGTAAACCCTCCAATGTTCCAGAGGGAATATAACTGATTAACTCTGGCTTTTCATTAGTCGTGCGAATTGCTGTGAAAATATCTCCTTGATTGCCTGTGCTGAGATTATTTAAACCGGGATATTCTGCACCTAATAATTCTGTTTCTGGACTAAAAACAACTATTCCTGAACTGTCTAACAAATAATATTGACTGCCATTCTGAGTTACCTCTGCTAAAGATTGTACAGGCATATTAGCGCTAACTACAGCTATAGTTTGACCTGTAGCTGCATCTTTAATGGGTGCAGTAATATTAAGCACTGATTTTTCTGGCTGACTAATTACAGGCGCGTTTTTTTGGAGAATTTCCGCAAATTTTTGAGTGTCCTGGGGATTATTTACAGGTGCGCCTGTTGATTGGACAATTAAATTTTGGGCAGTATCAAAGATGGCAATACTGTTATAAGCTTTACGGGTATTGACAAAGCTATTTAAAAAAGCTTGCTGGTCGGAAGTATTTGTATTTGTAGTCGGATTTGTAAAAAATGGTGATTTAGAGATGATTTGAATATCTTCATATCGCGCCAACATCAAGCGGTTAATTTGATCTGTTAATCTGGTAGCTGTCGCTGTGTGAGATTGCTTAATTTGTTTCGTGGTCGATTTTTGCGCCAAACCATAAGCGATCGCACCGATGCCCAATGCTGGTAAACTAGTCATGGCGATCGCTACAATTGCCGCTTGCGTTCCTAAACTGAGTCGTTGAATATATCCCACCACATAATTCCGATGATAATTGTTAGCTGTTTCTATATTATACTTACTTGGCATTTTTACTTGACTAGCAGTAATTTTTGAGGATGCAATAAAAAATACCCGTTTTTGAGGTTCACTACTCTTCGCTATGCCAGTTTGATTCAATATTCTGGAATTTGATTTAATCTGATTTTTAGTAGCATTTAATCACCAACCAAAATCGGAGAATTCATAATAAACTGTGCATCTAAAACGAGTAATGTTTCTGCTTCTTGGACAACACAGCCACGTAAATAAGGTACTAAACTAGATGCGACTTGTCCCACCGGGGATTGGATATCATCAGATATAAATTTAGTTATCCCTTTAATTTCGTGGACAATTAAGCCTAAAAGCAGTGATTCTACCTTAATCACAATAATATTATATTGCTTTAATCTCTGGTCTAAAGATTCTAAATTCAGCATTTTGGGTAGGTCAATCGCCCAAATTATGCGACTCCGCCAATTCATTAAACCTAGTATGCAAGGTAGCATATTTGGCATGGAAGTAATAGACTCAACTGGCAAACTCACTGCTTCTTGAGTATAATTCATTGATACAATTGCAGTCGTCTGTTGGTTTAATTTAAACTTGAGATAGCTATTTCCCAAATTATTTGGAGTCCCTTCTTTATCAACTAATATCCTAGAATTATTCATGGTTTTAAAGCACCACTGATTTAATAGCACGCAATAGCTGTTCGCGTGTATAAGGCTTAGTTAAGTAGACATCAGCACCTTGTTTCATTGCCCATAATCTATCAATTTCTTGATTTTTAGAACTACAAATCACTATGGGTAATTTTTGGGTTATCGGATTTTTTTTGAGGGAACGGCACAATTCAAATCCACTCATTCCCGGCATGACTACATCAGTAACAATTGCGTCTGGTTGTTCTGATAAAACTTTTTCTAGAGCTTCTTTTCCACTAGCAGCTTTAATGACATGACAACCACTATCCTTGAGATAATAGCTCATCAATTCCAATTCACTGGGTGAGTCTTCTACAATCAAAATTTTGCCAACCAAGGTAAGATTCATACTGTAATCTCCTGAAAACATAAACTATATATTAATAGGCTTGTTGTTCTTGCGGCTGGAAGTGATTTATCTAATCAAGGTATTTAAACACCATTTTTAATAAATCTGGTTGTGTAAAAGGTTTAGTTAAATACCCGGATGCCCTGACCATTTTGGCTTTAGCTCTGTCGATAAATCCTGTTCTACCTGTCACCATAATAATGGGGATATTTTTAAAGGCTGAATGCCTTCGTAATAAAGAACACAATTCATAGCCGTCTAAATTGGGCATTTCCACATCTAGTAAAATTAGGTCTGGTTTACTACGTAGAATTTGCATTAATGCCTTGACAGGATCATTGATTGTCACAACTGAAAATGTATTGCCGTCTAAAAAAAGTTTAATGGAATTCAGTACTGTTTGACTATCATCAATACAGGCAATTGTATATAAACTTTTTTTGCCGGACGGCTGAGAATTTTTTTGATTGCTGTTTTCACCAGTTGCCAAATTCTTTGAGTGAGAAATTTGTTGCCCATTGGGGAATTTGGGCTGAGTTTGAGGCGACTTTGTGGAAGGCGAAACCGGAGATGTCCGACCTGTGTTCCCTGGTGATTGGATATTTGGCCGATTTCGTAACTGCTTTTGACAGTATTCAACTAATAGCCGCAAGTCTAAATGGCAGAATTTGGGTAATTCATCCCAGGAACTTTCAGGAGAAAATTCATAATTCCCTTCTTTTAAGACCAGAAATGTTTCTAGGACTTCTTTTGCTAATTCATATATCAGGGTTTCGGCTTGCTTGGGGGTGATATGTTCCTGATTCACTAACCAGCAAATTGCCTGATAATCTGCATAAGGCATCGACTGATGTTCATTTTTCGGTTCAAACATCAGCCGCATTTGTACGCGAGTAGCGCTGTTTAGAGTGGGAATTTCTTGATTCAAGCGTTGTAACTGATGATCAATACGCTCAAACAGTCTATCGGAATAAGAGGCATAAGTTAGTTTACCGTCCTCTATATTAATTAACCAAGAAGTTGTTTGAGTAAATACGCGTAAGCAACCAGTAGCATGGCGGCTAGTTAGTTGTGCTAATAGAGATAATGGATGTAGTTTCTGGGGTAACCAGTAGCCACTTAGAGGAGTCGTGCTCATTTTGCTTTTATTTCTTCAGCTAAATTTATACAGTAGCTGCGCCACATTTCCCAACAAATTTTAATTTATAGCTTGTTGTAGTATCAAATACAAAACTTTCACGACGGGATTTGTGGTTAAACTCAATTACAACAGGGTTTTTTTGATGATCAAATCTTGTGAATTAGTAAGTTGAAGTAATTTTACTTTTAAGTGATGACCAAGTAAATAATACTGCTAAATTGACAAAAATTAACTGAATTTTTGTATGTATTTATACTTAAATGTGATAGTCTGGGCAAATCTGAGAGGATTGATTAAGTGAAATTAAGGAACATTTAGATAAATTAACCATAGGACTTACCTTAACTTCGTTTGAGTGTAATTATGTATATGATGCCCATTTTTGGATGTGATATTAAATAATCAGGTTAAATATTGGCAAAATTTTCTAAAGCTGCGATTGCATCCAAGTAGAAACGGGTAAATAATTAAAAGCTTGTAGTGAGGACTTTAGTCCTCCATTAGAGACACTACACGGCGCAGCCATACCAGCACGCCTTGACAAATAGAGGCTCAAACCCTGACTAAGCAATTATATGATTGTATTTTACATTGCTTCACAGATGCTCAATTTTCATTGCTACTGTAACGCAGTGAAGGCCAGCAATCATTGGTTTTGTTGAGTTATGTCTACGGCAAACTACGCTAACACTTTGTTCAACCCAACCTATATTTTTTTAAACTTGATACCTATAAAAATATTGCCATCCCACGAGATGGAATAATTTATTTTATGGTGTTTCCCGAACCCCCAGCCGTTGTTTCCTGGAGGTCAATCATAATTTTAGAAGTGCGGATGAAAGGACTTGAACCTTCACTCCTTTCGGAACTAGAACCTAAATCTAGCGCGTCTGCCAATTTCGCCACATCCGCATCAGTTCCCAATAATAACACAGAAAATATTCTATGGGAATAGGAAAGGGAAAAATAAATTTCCCCATACCCAATTCACCTACATTACTGCCACACGAGGCAAACGATGCTTAAAGCCGCAGAGAATTTCCCAAGAAATTGTATTTAATTGTTCTGCCCAATCGTTAGCTGATATCTGTTCTCTGTCTTGTTCTCCCAATAGGGTGACTATTTCCCCTTCTTGTAAATCTGGAATAGCACTAACATCCAGCATCAACTGATCCATTGTAATTGTTCCAACTTGTGGCACGCGCTGACCACGAATTAAAACTTGCATTTTCTGGGAAAGATTACGCGGAACCCCATCAGCGTAACCAATACCAACTACAGCCAGGCGCATTTCTTGGGGTGCAATAAATTGTTGACCGTAACTCACCCCAGTGCCAGGGGCTATGGTTTTGACTTGAGTAACTCGCGTCTTCAGTTGTAAAACAGGCTTGAGGTTAATTGTATCTTGTAAATGAGTTGCTGGATAAAGTCCGTAAATAGCTAAACCAGCGCGCACAATGTCGTAATGTAAGGCGCGATTGGTGAGAATGGCGGCGGAGTTGGCTAAATGCAAGCATGGTGGATTGATGCCCGTGTTTTTAATTTGTGCGATCGCCTGCTCAAATCGTCTATGCTGTTCTTGCATGAAGGTGGTATCCAGGTCATCTGCTGTTGCCAAGTGGGAATAAATGCTGGCAATTTCAAGATGAGATAAATTTTGGACTAACTGCACAAACTCCACAGCGTCTTCCCAGTTCGTTCCCAACCGAGACATTCCTGTGTCTAACTTAATGTGTACGGGTAGGGGAGAACCATGATTGATAGTTTCTAAAGTATTGGAAAAAATGAAAGCTTGTTTGGGACTGCACAGAGTTGCTTGGAGTTTCCAGTGAGCGATCGCCTGAATTTGCTCTGGTGTGTAGGTTGCACCTAAAATCAAAATAGGAGCTTTGATGCCAGCCTCCCGTAATTGAATACCCTCTGGAACTGTTGCCACTCCTAGCCAACCCGCCCCCGATTGTATTGCTGTTTGAGCCACTGTCACCGCTCCATGTCCGTATGCATCAGCTTTAACCACTGCCATTAACTGGGTACATGGCGATACAAACTGTACTAATTGCTGGACATTATGCGCTAAAGCCCCTAAATCAATTTCTACCCAAGCCCGTTGCGAGAACCAAGTATAGGTTTCACGCTCTTGATTATCCGCAAAACTAGGGGTTTGGTTACGGCTTAACATTCCACTTTACTCCTATCACACCAATGCAAAGCTTCCAGATTCTTTAATTATTCTGGTTTGCTGGCCTCAAAGCCATATCAATTTAACAGGAAACTTTACCGTTGATCCGGGAGTTAAGACAAGATGCTTAATAATATCTCTGATAGTTTGATTTTAAATAGTTCTTCCTTATCAAGTTAATTCTAACAAATTCTAAATCCATAGTCAACCCTCAAATCTTCTTTATTGCCGTTTTTTTTCAACACATAATATTTTTATTCCGCACAAGTGAATACAACAATGATGTTGAAAATTTTAGTGCCTATGTTGTAATCCCACTGCTAAAATGCTAAATACAATCATTTCGTTGTTGCTGATGATGCGCTAAAGGATAAGCAATCCGACAAACAGCAAACGCAGAGGTGAAAAATTAATTTTTGGGGAAATCTTGATCCTGTCAACAAATTGTGACGAAAGTATAAATTAATTTCATCTCCCCATAAGAGTAGATTAGTGTTAAAATATGTAAAACTAATAACCTCGAGCGCTAACCAATGGGGAAGGTTTTAGTCCTAAACGCGTCTTACGAACCGCTAAACATCACTAGTTGGCGGCGTGCTGCGATTCTGCTCATTAAAGGCAAAGCAGAACGCATAGAGCATAACGGCAAATTTCTCTATTCAGATTTTCCGTTACCGACTGTAATCCGGTTGCGTCATTATGTGCGCGTACCGTACAAAGAAATTCCTCTCACTCGCCGAAATATCTTGCACCGTGACAGCCACTCTTGTCAATACTGCGGTTATACCGGGGATGAGTTGACATTAGACCATGTTATACCGCGATCGCGCCGAGGAGGTGATACTTGGGAAAATATTGTTACGGCTTGCGTCCGTTGCAATGTCAAAAAAGGGAACCGCACACCCTACGAAGCCCATATGCCTTTACGTCATCCTCCACGCCAGCCTTATAGTAGCCTTTATTTTGAGGTGAGCAAACACCTAAAAAGTGGACTGCATAACGAGTGGCAAAAATATGTGATCGGTTTGTGACGCTGAAAGCATAACTTTATCAAAGCCAAAGAAATCATCACCGGTGATAGGTGTCACATTTTCGCGCGGTTTCACATAAGCCGACATCAGCCAGAGATGATATTGATTGTGAAAGTAAATCTTTGGTTTAAGTAAGTGGGCGAGAATAAATCAAAGTACATTAAGTAATGTAAAAAATATTGAGATTGTTTCGTAGTGAGGGCTTCAGCCCTCAAATCAGGACTAAAGTCCTGACTACAAACCTTGAATTATTCCTGCTGCTCTACTTAAATAGGGTTTGCTGTTCGCGTAGCGTGCCGTTAGGTATCAAAGTTTTGTCGTGGACGTAGGGAACAAGGAACAATTTCAGCTATCTGTCATCCCCAAATTTTCCGAATTTATGCAACCCAAAACTCACACTTTTGATGGCACACCCTGCAAAAACATTGCACCTACTTTCGGGTTTATCAGCCTCAAACCTTCCATTTATCTGGGTTTTATATTTATTCAGCAAGCCCTAAATAAATTTGCCCTACAGTACAGCTACCGTCGCACAGTCAAAAGCCAAAAATCTTATCCTCTAGGCTTTGCATGGATTTTGAATAGTCTACTGATTTACGCCATGTTGTACTAGGATGCTTTGTGGTATCTAGTTGAGTATTATAGCAATACAAGCCTTCTATCCTAACCCACAATATTGTAAAATAACAAAGTCAGTGGGAAATATTCCCGCGAAAACAGGAATATGCTCAAAAACCCTTCTGATTGTTAAGAATACCCAGAAACTTTAGTTAAAAGTCATATTTGAAACTAAAAATTTTTGTCTTCATTTTTTACAGGCAATTTCGGAGATTTTAACAGATTGCCCAATAATATGATTGACAGAAATTACACCTATATAAGTATGACAATAATGCTAGATTTTTGCGAAGATCAGGATATGTCTCAAAATCAGTCCAGTATTGGTTGTATTAATTTTTTACAAATCAATGGAGGCTCGCACTTATCAAGATGTCCCCTATGCAATTGAATTCTTCCTTAAAGCAATCAGAAAGTTTTTTATTAACCACAGAACCTAGCCCAGAGGATGCTGAGATAGATAAAGAAGTAGTGGAAGTTACACTCTCCCGGCCATCATTGCCATCATCCAATGGAGCAGGCAAGAATGGTAAATATTTAGGTCAACGGGGAAATTCCGTGGCTTTCCAAAAATCTGAAGAATTGCAAAAGACGTTGTTAGCACACAGACATGAGCGACATCTGGTAATTCTCCAAGATTTCCCCGACCCTGATGCTTTGTCTTGCGCTTGGACTTACCAGTTAATTGTGCAGCAATATGATATCAAATGCGAAATTATTTATGCTGGTACACTGAGTCATCAAGAAAATATTGCTTTAGTGAAACTGACTGGATTACCCGCCCAGCGATGGACATCACAAGTCCTCAAAACTAAAGATTTGTCTTCTTACCAAGGTTGCATCTTAATTGATAACCAGGGAACCACAAGTCAATTAATGACAGCAATACAACAAGCAGGAATCCCCATAATTGCCGTCATTGACCATCATACTTTACAGGCGGAACACAAGTCAGAATTTGTTGACGTTCGTCCTGATGTGCGAGCCACTTCAACAATTTTCACCCAGTATCTGCAATCGGGTTTACTAGCCTTAGATAGCAGTATCAGCCAACACGTCAAATGCGCTACTGCTTTGATGCACGGGTTGCGGTCAGATACCAATCGTTTGATGCAAGCCCAAGAAGAAGATTTCATGGCCGCAGCATATCTGAGCCGATTTTATGATGCTCAACTGCTGAATGCCATTTTACAGGCAAATCGTTCTAAGCGGGTAATGGATGTGATCGAGCGATCGCTAAAAAACCGCATCGTGCAGAATAACTTTTCCATTGCTGGCGTTGGTTATCTCCGTTACGAAGACCGAGATGCTATTCCCCAAGCAGCCGATTTTCTAGTGACAGAAGAAAACGTGCATACAGCAGTAGTTTACGGTATTGTTCACGACGAAGACGAGCTAGAAGTAGTCATTGGCTCCCTCAGAACCGCTAAACTCACCCTTGACCCAGATGAGTTTATTAAAGAAGCCTTTGGACAAGATAACACAGGGCGATTTTTTGGTGGTGGACGGACAGGCGCAGGAGGCTTTGAAATTCCGATGGGTTTCTTGTCTGGTAGTAACGAAAACTCCACCTATGCAAAAATGAAATGGGAAGTCTATGATTCTCAAATCAAGCAAAAGCTACTCAAGTTGGTAAATCCTAAAGATAACCCCATTCAGTCTGAGTAGACGTTGTATTCTGAGTGTCAAGAATTCTAGGCAAAATCCGTTAAAACGAACCTGAAGACAATATTTATTCAGTAGGGGTTTAACATTTGTCAACCCCTACTGGTGAACTGAGCTTTGAGCTAAAAAATTCATAGTTTGGCAATAAATTCTTAACTAAAAAGCAGTATCTAGATTTTAATTGCGGAGAAAACACGCTGTCATATCCAGCTTAAGCAAATATACGCTTGGTTTCTGTAATTTAAATGGATAGTATTATAGTGTATTATTTAGTCGTTTTTATTATAGATGCAAACTATAGTTTTTCTTTGCAATGGTGAAGCAGATTATTACACTGGAAAAGTAACACTTAAAAATAGAGAACTTCCTAGCCTAATAAATCAAGAAATTTCATTAGGAAGTTACTTTGAAACTGCGTGGAGTTGTGGAAATTCTAAATTTATAGAAGTTGGAGATAGAGCCTACTTTAAGCGAACCGGAAATATGGGAAATGAACCCACTGGCTTTATTGCTGCTGGTTACAGCACTTCCGGCAGCTATGAGGTACATCCCCAAAGCTGAAAGCTATGATAGGAGAGGGACAAGGAGAAAACTGTATTGCATAATAGCCGGAAGCGCTGTATGTTATTCCTGCACCAGAAAATCAGCAACTCAAACTTTTAGACAAATACAAATATTCAAATTTAAGTACAGCATACATATACGATAATGATGGATGTTTTTACGTTTATATCAAAATAGATTCAATTGAAACGGAAAATAATCATCCGTCAAATGGTTTATTATTACGTGCTGACTTACATAACTTATTTGATTTAAACCTGATTGCCATCAATCCACAAACCATGAAAGTGCATATTTCCCCTATTCTCAAAAAAACTGAGTATCGGACAATTGAGGGGAAAAAGTTACGAGTCCCAAAAGATGACATTTATCTTCCTAATCAACAGTTTTTGAAACAGAGGTTTGAGCAGTGTAAATGGTGAAAATATCTTGAGTACAGCCGTAGGTTGGATTAGCACTAGTGTAATTAACTACAATTTTATCTTTGAACTATAAATGTGATTTTAGATATAACGTTAAAATGTGTATTAGTTCTTCTTTTTGCGATGTATAAAAATGTTACAGCCAGAATTGTTGAATGAGTTTTTATCCCTTCCTGCTGAAGCACAGCGCCAAGTCATAGACTTTATTGCTTTCTTGCGACAAAGATATGCAGTAGTTGAACCTGCTTCGCAGTCATCAGACGATAATTTTATTAATCATAGTTTCATTGGGATGTGGAGCGATCGCCAAGATTTAACTGGTAGCACTGCTTGGGTGCGTGGTATTCGAGAATAAAACAGAACTACAAACACTAGAAAGTTTCCTCAAGTATTTTGAAATCATGAAGATTGACCAGGCTGTATCAGACACAGCAGTTAATTTATTGCGGTCTTATCGGCTGAGTCATGGCTTGCTGATAGTCTGATAGCAGCTACAGTAATCGTGTGGAATTACCCGTTTATCAGTAAAAATCAAAGGGATTACAGGTTTATTGAAAATTTAAACCTATTACCATATTCATAACAGCATTCAAAAAAATATGGAATTATACTTAATTCGTCATGGTATCGCCGAAGAGAAGCGACCAGACATGAAAGACGAAGAGCGATCGCTTACTAAAGAAGGACGACAAAAAACCGAAAAAGTTGCCCATAAAATTAAAAAGTTGGGTTTGCAATTTGAGGTAATTCTCACCAGTCCCTTAGTCCGCGCCCGCCAAACAGCCGAAATCTTCGTAACAACTGGACTTAGTACCCAATGGGAAGAATCGCCCCATCTTGCCCCTAATGGTCATATATCTAGTTGGCTCAATTACTGGTTAGAACCCAGAAAATATACACAAAAAACCCAAATAGCCTTGGTAGGACATGAACCTTGTCTGAGCAATTGGGCAGAAATTCTGCTTTGGGGGGAAGCCAAAAACAGTTTAGTCTTGAAAAAAACAGGTATGATCGGGATAAAACTACCAGAAATAGGTTCACCTCTGGGTCGTAGTCAAATGTTTTGGTTGACACCACCCAAGTACCTGCTGTAACAGCTTTTTAACATTTTTTGGAAAAGTGTTGTGACATCGGCTACTGTTATAGCGACAAGAATTTCTGGTAAGTTAGTGTGTTCGCGGAGCGTGTGCCTTGCACAATCAGATATTTCAACAAGCAAATGGTGTTGCCATGATGGTGTGCGAATACAAGCCTGGTTTAGAAGGTATTCCCGCCGCCCAATCGAGTATTAGTCATGTTGATGGGCAAAAGGGAATTCTAGAATATCGTGGCATCCGGGTTGAGGAACTAGCAGAAAAAAGTTCATTTCTGGAAACTGCTTATCTCTTAATCTGGGGTGAACTGCCAAGTCAAGAAGAATTAGAAGCGTTTGAGTATGAGGTTCGCTACCACAGGCGAATCAAATACCGCATTCGGGACATGATGAAATGCTTTCCAGAAAGCGGTCACCCGATGGATGCTCTGCAAGCCTCAGCTGCGGCTTTAGGCTTATTTTATTCCCGCCGGGACTTACACAATCCCGCCTACATTCGGGATGCCGTGGTGCGCTTATTAGCAACTATTCCCACAATGGTAGCGGCATTCCAGTTAATGCGAAAAGGCAACGACCCTGTAAAGCCTCGTGATGACTTAGACTACGCCGCCAACTTTCTCTATATGCTCAACGAGAAAGAACCAGATCCTTTGGCGGCCAAGATTTTCGACATCTGCTTGATTCTTCACGTCGAGCATACAATGAATGCCTCTACATTCAGTGCTAGGGTAACAGCTTCTACCTTAACTGACCCCTACGCTGTGGTTGCCAGTGCTGTAGGAACCCTGGGCGGTCCCCTGCACGGTGGAGCCAATGAAGAAGTGATTCAGATGTTAGAAGAAATTGGCACAGTTGAAAATGTGCGTCCCTATGTAGACAAACTGCTGCAACGCAAAGCCAAGATCATGGGCTTTGGACACCGCGTTTATAAAGTCAAAGATCCACGAGCTACGGTCTTACAAAACCTGGCAGAGCAATTGTTTGCCAAGTTTGGGCATGATAAGTACTATGACATTGCCCTAGAAATGGAACAGGTAGTAGCAGAAAAACTTCCGGGCAAAGGGGTGTATCCAAATGTTGACTTTTATTCAGGTTTAGTGTACAGGAAAATGGGAATTCCCACAGACCTATTTACACCAATATTTGCGATCGCCCGTGTTGCAGGTTGGTTAGCGCACTGGAAAGAACAACTGGCAGAAAACCGCATCTTCCGACCCACCCAGATTTACAACGGTAAGCATGAGGTTTCTTATATCCCAATGGATCAACGTTAACTATTGGATTATTAGTCACACTCATACCCAGTTATTAACTAGATAACTGTTGCCACCAGGTCGGCAGAGGTTTTACTTGGGGAAAGAAGGAAGAGGCCAATATGCCCGCTAATTACTAAGGACGGGCAGTAGTTGGCATGAGTAGGGGCGGGTATGGCTACGCCACGCAAGCTATCACAGATATCATTCATCATGAATGGGGATATTGGTAAACCCGCCTCTACATCCTCTTCTCGCCAACCAAAAGAAATCCCAATCCTGACCATAAGCAGAAGTTCTTGTATAGCTTCAAGGGCTGAAAACCATTGGACGATATACTAGGCATGGGAATTGGCAAAAATCTATGTCTATGCCACGCAAGCTATCAAGCGTCTTCATCAAAGCATAAAAGGATGAAGGATGAAGGAGCCGAATTTTATACTTTATAACTTCACACTTCATACTTCAGTTGACTTAAAGAGCAGAAACATGAATTCAGGAATTGACCTCCAAGGAACGTTTATTAAATCCGTCATGGATTTAGGGATACCAGCAGGGACAGCCAAAGCCATTTGGATGCCCTTGCCAATGATACTGATGCTGATTGGAGCAACAGTGGGGGTACTAGTCTGTGTTTGGTTAGAGCGAAAGATTTCGGCATCAGTACAGCAGCGCATTGGGCCAGAATTTATTGGCCCTTTTGGCTTACTAGCCCCGGTAGCCGATGGACTCAAACTGGTATTTAAAGAAGACATCGTACCAGCTAAAGCTGACCCTTGGCTATTTACCATCGGCCCTATTTTAGTCGTACTGCCAGTATTCCTGTCCTATTTAATCGTCCCCTTTGGACAGAATATTGTCATTACCAATGTAGGCATGGGAATTTTCTTATGGATTGCGTTTTCTAGCATTGCCCCCATTGGGTTGTTAATGGCTGGTTACGCATCAAATAACAAGTATTCCCTCATAGGAGGATTACGGGCTGCTGCTCAGTCTATTAGCTACGAAATTCCCCTATCGTTGAGCGTACTGGCCGTCGTCATGATGTCTAACAGTCTCAGCACCATTGATATTGTTAACCAGCAATCTGGCTATGGTATCCTTGGCTGGAACATTTGGCGGCAACCAGTAGGGTTTCTAATTTTTTGGATAGCAGCCCTGGCTGAATGCGAACGCCTACCCTTTGACCTCCCCGAAGCAGAAGAAGAAATCGTAGCTGGTTATCAGACCGAATATTCCGGCATGAAATTCGCGCTGTTTTACCTTAGTTCCTACGTAAATCTAGTGCTTTCTGCTTTACTCGTAGCAGTTTTATACTTGGGTGGTTGGGACTTTCCCATTCCCGTTAATGTCATAGCGAATTGGCTGGGAGTTAGTGAATTCAATCCAGTGTTACAAGTAGCAACAGCTTCTTTGGGTATTGTCATGACCCTAATTAAAGCCTATTTGCTAGTATTTATCGCCATCTTGTTGCGTTGGACAGTACCACGGGTGCGGATTGACCAATTGCTAGATTTAGGATGGAAGTTTTTGTTGCCACTGGCTTTGGTTAACCTTCTAGTAACCGCAGCACTGAAACTTGCCTTTCCCTTTGCCTTTGGTGGATAGACCAAGTTGAGATTTTAGATTTCAGATTCGATCTCAAATCTAAAATCCCAGATCCAGAATTGAAAAGAGAGAGAAAAACACTAAAAATGCTAAAGTTCCTCAAACAAGTTGGTGATTATGCCAAAGAAGCAGTACAAGCCGGGCGTTACATTGGTCAAGGGTTAGCTGTAACTTTCGACCATATGCAGCGTCGCCCAGTCACCGTACAGTACCCTTACGAAAAACTGATTCCTGGCGAACGGTTTCGCGGCAGGATTCACTTTGAGTTTGATAAATGTATCGCCTGTGAAGTTTGTGTTCGGGTTTGTCCGATCAATCTGCCTGTAGTGGATTGGGAATTTGAGAAAGCCAACAAAAAGAAAAAACTCAAACACTACAGCATTGACTTTGGAGTTTGTATCTTCTGCGGTAATTGTGTGGAATACTGCCCAACTAACTGTCTATCCATGACAGAAGAGTATGAGCTATCCACTTATGACCGCCATGAATTGAACTATGACAACGTAGCTCTAGGTCGTCTGCCTTACAAAGTCACAAATGACCCTATGGTTACACCATTGCGCGAACTAGCTTACTTGCCCAAGGGTGTCATGGAACCTCACGACCTGCCTGCTGATGCACCTCGTGCTGGTTCTCGTCCAGAAGACCTGGTAGAACAAACAGAAAAAACGAATGCCTAGCGCCGCTACGCGGAATTTAGACTTCAAATCAATCAAAAGCCGACTATCTAAACTTTTGACTTTTGACTTTTGACTTCCGCCTTGCGGTGCTAGTGGGTAATCGGTCATCACGATTACCAGTTACGATTTATTGGAAATCAAAAAGGATCGGAAAAAGTGAATCTAGCCGAAGGAGTACAGTTTATTGCGTTAGGCATATTGGGTGTGATGATGATTGGGGCAGCTTTAGGTGTAGTGCTGTTCTCTAACGTTGTCTACTCTGCCTTTATGCTGGGAGGCGTGTTTATCAGCATGGCGGGAATTTACCTGTTGCTGAATGGTGACTTTGTAGCAGCAGCACAAGTCTTGGTTTATGTGGGGGCGGTTAACGTGTTAATTTTGTTTGCCATTATGTTGGTGAACAAGCGGGAAGATTTCGCCCCATTTCCTAGTGCTGGGTTGCGGAAAGTCCTTACAGGGTTAGTCAGTTTGGGATTATTTGGCCTGCTGAGTGTGATGGTATTGGGAACTCCTTGGGCATACTCAAAACCTGGTGCGGTGGTTCCTGAAAGTTCTATAGTTGCGATTGGTGAGCATTTCTTCACTGATTTTTTATTGCCTTTTGAATTAGCGTCAATTTTGTTGCTGATAGCGATGGTGGGAGCGATTATTTTGGCACGTCGTGAGTATTTGCCTGAACAACCAACACCCTCACAGTTACCACAAACAGTTTTGACTTTGCCTGAACGCCCTAGAGACTTGGTATCGGCGGGCAGCGAAACAAAAGAGTAATATTTGCGAATCATATCGCAGGTAAAAAGCCAGATTTTTGATGGCTACGCCACACAAGCTAACAGAAGGGATACGAGAATCCATGCAACTCCAGTATTTTTTATTACTAGCAGCAGCTTTGTTTTGTATTGGCATTTATGGCTTAATTACTAGTCGTAATGCCGTGCGGGTGTTGATGTCAATTGAGTTACTGCTGAATGCTGTTAATCTGAATTTAATGGCATTTTCCAACTTTCTGGATTCAACTTTAATTAAGGGTCAGGTATTCACCGTTTTTGTGATTACTGTGGCAGCTGCTGAAGCGGCGGTGGGTTTAGCCATTGTGCTGGCCATTTATCGCAACCGCGATACCGTCGATATGGAGCAGTTTAATCTCCTGAAGTGGTAAATTTGCGTGCAACTCAAGCAGGTAATCATTGCTTATAAAGCACGAGATTCTCAGAGTAAACGCTGGGCAGAACTCTGTGCTAAACAACTAGAAAACCGCCATTGTCAGGTATTGATGGGACCTAGTGGGCCGAAAGATAACCCTTATCCGGTGTTTTTGGCTTCTGCAACTCAACCAATCGATTTGGCTTTGGTACTCGGTGGTGATGGTACTGTTTTAACCAGTGCTAGACATTTAGCCCCGGCTGGTATACCTATTCTGGGTGTCAATGTTGGGGGTCATCTAGGCTTTTTAACCGAGTCAGTAGATGAGTTCCAAGATACAGAGAAGGTTTGGGATCGGCTATTTGAGGATCGCTATGCAATTCAGAGGCGGATGATGCTACAAGCGGCAGTGTATGAGGGTAATCGCACGAATTTGGAACCTGTGACTGAGCGCTACCTCGCTTTGAACGAATTCTGTGTGAAACCCGCTTCTGCTGACCGCATGATTACTTCAATTCTAGAAATGGAAATTGATAGTGAAGTAGTTGATCAATATGTGGGAGATGGTTTGATTATTTCCACTCCCACAGGTTCTACTGGTTATACAGTTTCTGCTAATGGCCCCATTATGCACGATGGTATGGAGGCGGTTACTATCACTCCCATTTGTCCCATGAGTCTTTCTAGTCGCCCTCTAGTTTTACCTCCTGGTTCTGTGGTCAGTATTTGGCCTTTGGGAGACTATGATTTAAGTACAAAATTGTGGATGGATGGGGTGTTATCTACGTCGATTTGGCCAGGACATCGGGTTGATGTGCGGATGGCTGATTGTCGGGCGAAGTTTATTATTTTACGAGAGAACAATTCATATTATCAGACGCTGCGCGAGAAGCTACTTTGGGCAGGCACAAGGGTTCGCTACAGTAATAATCACCGTAATTGATTTATTAGGTGTCTACCGGGTGCTTTTGCTGTCAGTTGTCTGTCAAATATAGTAGCCCCCGGATATTTTCGGGGGTTTTTCAGTACTCAGCAGTTCCCCACTCTGCCTTATATCTGGAGTTTAGACATTACCTCAAGTTTCGGCATTTTGGCATGACAAATGATGCGATTCCAGTTTAAATAAGATATCAACAGGGATAACGGGAAGGTGAAAACTGTACGCAGTATAGGGTTAAGCCTTGTTTTCCATACTTCCCTCCCTCTGCCAGTTGTTGATTTTGTGCTGTAGAACGGCTATAAATGGGTGAACCAGTCAATTCGCTGCACGAAGTCATCGCTTCATCACAACTGGCTAAAAATGTCACTAAATGAAAAATGCTGACTATTCAGAGGGTGCTGGCTCCTCCACAGGACGAATAATGGCTGGGGCTGGTGTCACTTCTGGCTGGAAGATTCCCTCTAATGCTTGTTCTAGAGTTGGGGCCATAACGATGCGGTTTTCAAAGGCCACGATGACCCGGACTAGAGTTGGTAGTCTATTTTGGGTGGCTTCTAAATAAATTGGCTCGACGTACAATAAGGATTGTTCGATGGGAATAATCAACAGATTACCCTGAACTGCTCTTGACCCTTGGCGATTCCAGAGGGAAATTTGCTGAGAAATTACTGGGTCTTGGTTGATTCTTGCTTCTATTTGCTCTGGTCCGAAAACTAAGCGTTCTTTGGGAAATACATAGAGTAGTAGCTTACCGTAATTTTCACCGTCTGACCGTGCTGCTAACCAAGCAATTAAATTAGAGCGTTGTCTGGGTGTGTAGGGTAACAGTAAGATAAATTCCTCAAAGGGGACTGTGGGGAGGCTGGTGATTAAATAATAGGGGTCTACTGGACGAGCTTCACTACCATAGATTTCGTTGGGTATTTGCCATTGGTCTTCCCGGTTATAAAAAACCTGGGGGTCTGTCATGTGGTAGGTCATCAATCGCTCTGATTGAATTTTGAAGTAGTCTACTGGATAACGAATATGACTCAGAAGGGTAGTGGGTAAATCACTGAGAGGTTTGAAGGTTTGGGGAAATATTTTTGACCAAGTGTTAATAATCGGATCACGGCTATCGGCTATGTAAAAATTAACAGTGCCATTGTAAGCATCAATAACTACTTTGACTGAGTTGCGGATGTAGTTGATGTTGTCGCTGGTGGTGTCGGAGTAGGGATAGCGATCGCTTGTCGTATAGGCATCTACAATCCAGTAAAGATAATTGCCATTACTAGGAAAATCACCATCACCATTATCGGGGCTACCATCGGCGGCGACTAAATAAGGGTCACTATCGAATTGTAGAAAAGGTGCGATCGCTTGAATACGTTCCTGAATATTTCGTCTAAATAATACTTGAGTATCTGGTAAAAAGTCCCGTGTAAATAACATCTGCCAATCTTTTAAATACATGGCAAATAGTAACCTTCTCCACCCTTTACCAATACGAATGCCCCCCACTCCATCATAAATGTTGTAAACGTTATCACTACCACTAGGAAAATCCAATTCTCTAATTCTTGTGCCAGTCATGACATGAGTATTAGTAATTTCACCGAAATAAATCCGGGGTTCTCCAATGGGAACGCTATCACGAATAGCTTCACTAGAGGTGGTCAGGGGATTTTCATCGTTACCAGCAATATCTTTGACAAAATATTCTGGTAGCCCTCCTGGTCCTACCGTATTTACTGGACTCATGGTAAAACCGAAACCGTGAGTATAAATTAAATGGCGGTTAACCCAAGTTTGAGCTTGTTGGGGTACGGCGGTATAATCTAATTCCCTGGCAGCAATTAACACTTGTCGCCTTTCTGTGGCTTCATTCTGTTCTGGGTTCGCTTCTGTCACCTCTTCTGTGGCTGTGGGTTTTTTTGCGGGTACTTCTTTCAAAAGTGTGTAGCGGTCAATATCCGCATCAGGGAACCGATAGTACAGTCTAATTTGTTGTAGTTGACGGTTAGTTTCTAGGAGAGGTTGCTGATCCCAAAGGCGAATATTACGAATTGTTAAATCATTTTTTTGGATATCGGCTTTTGTTAAGTTTCCTGTGGGGTTGAAGGTTTGAGCATCGATAACTTCTAAATCAAATGCTTGCCGAGTTAAAGCAATGGTACGCTTAATATATGGTTGCTCTCGTTGTAATTCGTTGGGCTGAACAATTAAATACTGGACTACAGTCGGGAGGACAAAATCAGCTGCTACAACGACGACTAAATACAGCCCTAACCCATAAAATATAAATTTGCGATATCGGGATTGGGATTTCCAAGCAAATGTCCGCCAGAGCAGGTACACAGCAACTACTAAAGCGAAGACGGACAAAATGGTATAAACTGGTAAGACTGCCGTGACATCGGTGTAACTAGCACCGTAAGTTACCCCACGTCTAGAATAAACGAGTTCAAAACGACTCAGCCAATAACTCAGGGCGACAGCCAGCATAAATAAGCCACACAAGCCGTATAGATGTCGCTGTTGTTGAGAGGAAAACCCTGGGAAAATTCCCTGACTGACACTATTTGCTGATAGGAGATAAGTTAGACTGACAGCGATAAAAGCATATAAAAATAATCCCATCCCCCATAGTTCTAACAGTTCCCAAAATGGCAGGGAAAATATATAGAAGCTAATATCTAGACCAAATAAAGGTTCAGAAGCGTTGAAGGTAGTGGGGCTAAAATATTGCAGTACCCTAGCCCAGTTGTGAGATATTATCCAAGCAAAGAGGACACTAAAAGCCAGTGCGATCGCATTCAAGAAAAAACCAGGATAAGTTATGATAGCGATCGCCACTCCTGCAACCAAAGCCACATACCAACCCTGGGAGACAATTTGCACGCTCATCAGTTGCCAAATTCTCTCAGGTCGAAATAAAGGCGGAACAGGTGGAATAGTCCTAATCATCGGAGAATGCCAATAACTAACGGCTATTTCACCGTAATGAACCAGCATTAATCCCACTAATACGCTGAATATCAAAGCTGTGGGTAGTAACCAGAATAATCTTAATGGTTTAGTCCGGGATTTAGGTGACTGTATTTCATTGCGTCTGGCATAGTTAGGACTGAGAAAGTTTTTTAAATCGCTGTCAATTCCTGCTTCCTCGCGCCGGACTTCTTTAATTTTCAAAGAATCAGGATATTTTAGCTGTTGTGCCAACCTGAGATTTCCCAGGAGAAAAGTAGCCGTAACACCAGCCACAAGTATCCACAAACCACCTTGGGTAATTATCCGCAGCAGAAACACTTGCAGATAGCCAACATTCTGAAACCAGAAAATTTCTGCTCCCAGACGAGAAACCAAATCTAGGAATAGCCAAACTCCCAGTATTATTATGAATAATCTAAAACACCATTTCCATAACATGACATATTTGGGAATTACAAATTACGAACTACGAATTACGAATTACGAATTATTCCGCAGGGTCAATGCGATTGACAAACCAAGCCAAAGGAATCATTGGTAAAGCAGGAACCAGACAAATCAGCCATTGTTCTAAATTCAAGGGAGCAGTTATGAACAAAGTATTCATCACACCCCATTGACTAAAGACAATTTGCAAGAAGACAGTGCAGACTATACCCAAAGCCATGGCCTTCCCATCATTAATTCTAGCTGCTTGGCCTCTGAATTTGCTGAATACCACATTTGCTAACTGGCTGATGCTCAATAAATAAACAATTCGCCCAGCGACTAAAGCTTGAATTGCCATTGTTCGCGCCAAGTCAATATTACCTGTATCTTGACGCACCCATTCAAACATCCCGAAAATCAGAATCCAGTTAAATATAGAAACTGCGGCTATACGCTGAAATAATGTCCCAGAAAGTAATGGTTCCCGTGGGTTGCGGGGTTTGCGTTGCATTACTCGGTCTGATTTGGGTTCAAATGCTAAAGGTACAGTCATGGTGACTGAGTTAACCATGTTTAACCACAGGACTTGCAGGGATAGAATTGGTAAATCTCTGGCTAATAAGGCACTAATCAGAATTGTCATCGATTCGCCACCGTTAACAGGTAAGATAAAGGCGATCGCTTTGCGTAAGTTCTGATATACTGTGCGTCCTTCCTCTACTGCGGCTTCAATGGAGGCAAAATTATCATCGGTGAGCAACATATCAGAGGCTTCTCTAGCCACATCTGTACCTGCGCCACCCATTGCTATGCCAATATCAGCTTGTTTGAGTGCCGGCGCATCATTGACCCCATCCCCAGTCATAGCGACAATTTCGCCTTGAGACTGCAATGATTCTACTAAGCGCAGTTTTTGATCTGGAGCAACTCTCGCAAATACTACACCATGTTCTGCTGCTAGGGTGAGTTCGTTATCATCCATGGCGGTGAGTTGTCTACCCTCAAAGGCGCGCACTTTACCGTCTTTTTCTAACCCAATTCGTTCGGCGATCGCCTTAGCTGTGGTAACATGATCACCTGTAATCATCTTTACCTGAATTCCCGCAGTTTTACAGGCACGCACCGCCGCAATAACTTCTGGACGCGGTGGGTCAATCATTCCCTGTAAACCTAAGAACATCAACCCGGTAGCAATGTCTTCATGATCTACCGAATTTTGCTCATCTGGCACAACTTTTTTCGCAAAAGCCAATACCCGCATTCCCTGAGTAGCCAAGGCTTCTACTTGTTGTTCTATTAATTCTCGGTTAATTGGTTCTGGTTCAGCATTAGCATTGAGCATTTGTTGACAACGGCTCAATATTGACTCTACAGAACCTTTCACATAAATAATTTTACCACCATCACCAGCTTGTTCTGGCGAGTCATGGCTATCATGTAGCGTCGCCATGTACTGAAATTGAGATTCAAAGGGAATACCATCGATTCTGGGAATTAACTCAGCCATCTTGGACTGATTCCACCCGGCTTTATTAGCAACTGCAATTAAAGCGCCTTCAGTCGGATCACCCACGACAATCCAATTACCATTCTTGGTTTCTAAATGAGAATCGGTACAAAGTAACCCAGCCATTAAACAAGCTTTCAGAACGGGAAAATTGGCTGATTCTAAATCCACAGGTTGCTGGTTAAATAGAATCTCCCCATCAGGATTATAACCTGTACCACTCACAGAAAAATTATTGCCTCCAGCAAAAATCCCCTGTACTGTCATTTGATTTTCTGTCAGAGTACCAGTTTTATCAGAACAAATTACTGTTGCCCCACCTAAAGTTTCCACAGCTGGTAATTTACGAATAATCGCGTGTCGTCTTGCCATCCGATTCACCCCAATGGCCATTGTGACCGTCACCACAGCTGGTAAACCTTCAGGAATCGCACTCACAGCTAAAGCCACAGCCGCTTCAAACATTGCTGGCCAAGACTGTCCTTGTCCTAAACCCACGGCAAAAGTCATGGCCGCCAGTCCCAAAATTATGTAGAGCAATTGGTGACTAAATTTGTCAAACTTGCGAGTTAGGGGGGTACTGAGGCTAGTCTGCTGTTCTAGAGATTGGGATATTCGCCCCATTTCTGTAGCATTGGCTGTGGATACTACAATGCCGCTTCCTTGTCCAAAGGTGACAAAACTCCCTGCGTAAGCCATGTTCACCCGTTCTGCTAAGGGAGTATCTGGAGTGAGAGTTGTAGTAGATTTTTCCACAGGTACAGATTCACCAGTCAAAGCTGACTCATCTACCTGCAAATTTCGGGAATTGAATAATCGCAAATCAGCCGGAACCTTGTCACCAGAAGTCAGCAGCACAATATCCCCCGGAACTAGTTCTGAGGAAGGAATGCGGGATTTCTGCCCATTGCGGATGACTGTAGCTTCTGTGGTTACGGCTTTGGCTAAAGCAGCAATTGCGCCTTCAGCTTTTGATTCCTGCACAAAGCCGATAATGGCATTAATCAAGGTTACGCCCCAAATTACCCCGGCGTTTGTCCATTGACCCAATAGGGCTTTAATTAGTCCAGCAACCAGTAGAATATAAAGTAAAGCTTGATTGAATTGTAATACAAATCTCAACCAGGCAGGTTTTCCGGCTTTACCCTTGAGTTCATTCTTGCCAAATTTTTCCTGTCGCTTGTTTACTTCTCCTGGTGTTAAGCCCTTTTCTGGGTTACTATTGAGAGTTTGAGCAGCTTCTTGTGCTGCTATGGCGTGATATTCATGTCCTTGTGATCCACCCATTGCAGTTGCAGACATAAAGTTTTCTGAAGTACTAAAGTGGTCAAAATCTGGTGAATGCAGAAATCAAGTGTGGGATACCAACACTCAGAAGTCCATCACTTATACTGACAATTGGCCAGTTATGTGGTTTGAATAATTTGTCAGCAACTTTTGTGAGCAGGGTTTTTTTGTACATTACTATTTTTATGTTCACCTTTCTTCTGCCCTAAGCGATAGCTTCTTCCCCGATTGAGATGATTCCTGTTATTTTTATTGTATAACTTATAACGTTTTAATTATGTTAAGTAGCGTTGACCGTTTATTATTTGTCCGGCGAGTGCCAATTTTTAAGGAATTGCGAGATGATTTTATTGTACGGCTGACTTCAGTGATGCACGAGTTACAATTTCCCGCTAATTATACTATTTTCAGGCAGGGAGAAGAAGGGCGATCGCTTTATATTGTGGTGTCAGGTAAAGTTAAAGTCCACATTGGCGATAAAAAACTTGCAGAGGTAGAACAGGGAAAATACTTTGGTGAAATGGCGGTTTTTGATACTCAACCCCGTTCTGCTTCGGCCACAACTCTAGAACCTTGCGAATTTTTGGAATTGACCCAAGAGCAGCTTTATGATGCTATTGAGGAAACTCCCGAAATTGCAGTGAATATTATTCGTGAGTTATCCCGTTTGGTTCGGAGACTGAATGAGGATATTAATATGACTGTTTCTGTAAGTAATTAGGGCTGGCTGAAGAAATCT
>NZ_JAYGHH010000002.1:160456-165814 GCF_034931045.1 Nodularia sp. UHCC 0506 | reverse complement strand
CAGCCAGCCCTAATTAGTTAAGAAATTTCACGCAGAGGTGTAGAGAGTTTTTGGGATGGTTTTTTTGAGACATTGTTTGAGAAATTTCTGTGGTATTTCTGGGCTTTGTCCCCAGTGTAAATGAATATAGGAGGCGTGGAGGTTTGAGGGTGAAGTCCATCCTTCTGTTCCCATGTTTTCGTCACAGTCGTAGCGATAAGTTTGAAACAAGGGACTCTGAGGATTTACACTTAAGCTAGAACGATGAAATTCATGTCCGTAAATATTTGTACCTGCTGGAATCAGGAGATTATTTTGCAAGGCGACGGCGCGACGATACCCTAAAGTTAAGCGTCCACCCATGACAGCAGATGTGGGTAATATTCCTACCATTGACCAAGATTTATCTTCAAAATCTATAATTTGCTCACATAAGTACATTAAGCCCCCACATTCGGCTATTGTGGGCATTCCTGACAAAATTGCCGTTTTTACTGTTTGCCGGGCGTTGGTGTTGGCTGCAAGCCTCTGTGCGTAGACTTCTGGGAACCCACCACCAAAGTACATTCCTTGTATATCCGGTGGTAGTTCGGCATCTTCTAAGGGACTCCAAAATACTAATTCTGCACCTAAGTTTTGCAGTAAGTCGAGATTATCTTGATAGTAAAAATTAAAGGCGCGATCGCGTGCAATAGCAATCTTGATATTGGGTGTGGGGTGTGGGGTGTGGGGTGTAGAGGAGTGGGGAGATTTTAACAGGGGTAATAATTTTTGCCAGTCAAAGTAAGTATCTCCTAAATCAGCCAGACGTTCAATTACAGTATCTAATTCGGGCAGTTCGGCGGTGGGGACTAAACCCAGATGACGGTCAGGTATAGTAATATTATCTTGGCGACGTAATACGCCGAGTATGGGTAATTGTAATGCGGCGAGGGCATCTTTGAGGAGAGATAAATGGCGATCGCTGCCCACCCGATTTAATACAACCCCAGCAATTTTAATTCTAGAATCATAGGTACAATAACCGTGAGCGATCGCTGCCACAGAACCAGACAGACGACTGCAATCAATCACCAACACCACAGGTAAATCTAAAATTCTGGCAACGTGTGCAGTACTGGCAAAATCAGTCTTAATTACAGATTCTTCCTGATTTTCAACAGCCTTCACGCCATCAAATAGACCCATCACCCCTTCAACCAGGGAATATTCACAATTTGGGCTATGAGCAGCAAAACATTTCTGCACATAATCCTCAGAAGTCAACACCGCATCTAAATTGCGACAAGCACGACCAGTCACATAGCCGTGAAACATGGGGTCAATGTAATCCGGCCCCACCTTAAAAGATTGTACAGATAAACCACGACGACGTAAAGAAGCTAAAAGGGTGAGCGTAACTGTTGTTTTGCCCACCCCACTCCGTTCTCCGGCAATAACTAAAGCCATAAGCTGGGGGTATTAAAAGTTTGTAGTGAGGACTTCAGTCCTCTCTAAGATACCCTACACGATAGACAAAAAGGGATGCATAAGCCATCCCTCTGACTAAAACACATCTACTTTACACCCATCATATTGACTGAATATCTTGCAAAATTGGCATCTTTCTTGCCCCTCCTCATCATGCCAGGTCAATTACCTAATTTGAGAGTCTTCGCAATCACCGCTAAACTTTCCTCAAACAGTGACTCCCGACCCCAACGTTGTACCTGCTGACTCAGCAAAGCCTCAGCCTTTTGTTCCGAAAGTGAACCCACCTGTTGAAACAGACCAGCCGCTTGTGCGCCACCGTGGGTTTCCATTCGCATACAACCGCCAGTCTCAGAACAAATTACCGTACCACAATCTGCTTCAGGATTTGTCGAACTCAGGCGCAAAGCAATCACATCACCCAGAACTTCACCCACATCAGCCACAGGAACACCAGCTAACTCAGCTTCCACCTGTCGCTGGTCTTGGGAAACAAAACGAATTTGAGTAATTTCATAATCTCCAGTTTCCTTTTTATAAGAAACAGGCGACCATTCCAATCGACTCGCCAACCAACCCAAAAACAGCAAAGCTTGGGCAGGATTGCCTTTTTCATAGTCAATTGTCACCCGGTCAATTTCTTTCAGTGCGGCGCGACGATGGGGAGAGTCATAAGCTTGCGCCGTCAATTCTTGCCATGCTGACAACCGTCGCCAGTTCAAATCAGCCAAAGGAATATTAGCTTTGACCAACTCTTGCAGACTGAGTATATCAGTTTCTGGCTCGTTAAAGTCGCAAGAATCAACAATCACATTATTGCAAATTCCCGCCAAGCGCTTGAATAAATTGTTGTTAGGGTCTGGTGTCGCCTTCCACCAGAGAAACTTTGGCAAACCGCCAATTAATAAAGCCGGAATCATACCTCCCACCCGTTCCAAAGCAGCAGCAGTTCCACTCAAAGTAATGTATTCACAGCAGATAAGTGTACTTGATGATTGCTTTTGAATGGGACAGTAGGCAGAAACTTGAGCTTTTACCCCTTCATCTTCTCCAGCAATAGGGAACAAAGCAATAATCCGGCAAGGATTACGCAGAGCAATTTCATCAGCAATTGTCGGACTTGCGGGACTGAAATTATAAGCAGCACCTTCTCCTATAGCACCTGTTCCCTGACGTTTAGCGAATTCTTCCCGCAAGACAGCCAGAGTTTCCGGTGTTGCTGTGCCAGTTTCCGGCAGTCCATATTTAACTTGTACTTGCCGTAACGCTGCTGACATTTGTGGCCCTAAAATGCCATCAATCGGGCCTTCATAAAACCCCAAAGCCGCTAACAGATACTGAGTTTCTTCTGGTTCGTAAACCACCAAAGTAAATGTTGTGGCTCTAGTAGCAGCAGGAAGCCCACCGTCCTCACCAGTAATGCCGTAACTTTGCCAAATTTGATTCAGTTCCGTTTCTATTTCGTTCAGCGAAATATCCTTTGGTGCCTGAAGTGAAAAAATTGTAGGTGCTTGGGAAATCATAGTAGTTTAGTCATTGGTTATTGGTTATTGGTTATTGGTCATTGGTCATTGGTTATGACTAATTCCAAAACCGAGTAAAAAGTGCTAAGTAAAGCCGCAAAAATCGCAACTTTTTCATAACTCAGCACTCAGCACTCAGCACTCTTTTACAGTCTGCGCCAGTTACGACCATCTTGGTTAATTAACAATTCCGCTTCTGCGGGTTCCCAAGTACCGGCTTCATATCGAGGAATGGTAGCTGGGTCTGTGGGTGCATCCCAAACAGAAAGAGCCGGAGTTACTACCTGCCAAGCTGCTTCAACTTCATCCGCCCGTGTAAACAAAGTTTGATCGCCCATCATACAATCGAGGAATAAGCGGTCATAGGCATCAGAAGTTGCTTGAATGCCAAAGGAACCATAACTAAAGTCCATATCCACAGAACGAGTGCGGAACTCTGCCCCTGGCATTTTTACATCAAAACGCAAAGAAATTCCTTCATTCGGTTGAATCCGCATGGCCAAAATGTTGGCATTTCGCTGTTGAGAAGCAGATTGAAACATCCGAGAAGGAACATCGCGGAAGTGAATGGAAATCTCACTGACTTTTTTCGGCATCCGCTTACCTGTTCGGAGATAGAAAGGAACACCCTGCCAGCGCCAGTTGTCAACCATAAACTTCATCGCCACATAAGTGGGTGTGCCGGAATTGGGGTCAACTCCAGGTTCTTCATGATACCCTGGCACTTGCTTACCCTTCATCCAGCCGCCACTATATTGACCGCGCACTGCTGAACGTGACAGATTGGGAACATCAGCCAAACGGGTAGCTTGCAGTACCTTAACTTTTTCCGTGCGGATGCTATCGGCATCCATTGAGTTAGGTGCTTCCATTGCCGTCAAGCAATAAAGTTGCATGAGGTGATTTTGCAACATATCCCTGAGTGCGCCGGCTTGTTCATAGTAACCAGCCCGGTCTTCTACCCCTACGGTTTCTGCTACGGTAATTTGTACGTGGTCAACAAATTGACGATTCCACAACGGTTCAAATATGGCATTGGCGAAGCGGAATACCAGCAAATTCTGAACTGTTTCTTTACCTAAGTAGTGGTCAATGCGGTAGACTTGATTTTCTTTGCAATATTTTTGCACCACTTGGTTAAGACTTTGAGCTGATGCCAAATCTCGACCAAAGGGCTTTTCAATCACCAAACGATGTTTGTAGGGGTCGTCTAGCATTCCGCCTCCCCCTAGTTGCCGAATGGCTTCAGGAAAGAAGTTAGGAGCAACGGAGAGGTAAAACATCCGGTTTCCCCGTGTACCCCGTTTTTCATCTAATTCAGTTAATAGAGTTTTCAGTTTTTGGTAGCTTTCGGGATTGTCTATGTTCCCAGGACAGTAGAACAAACCTTTAGAGAAGTCTTGCCAAAGTTCTCCTAAAGGGACACTAGCATGAGCTTCTTCCATGCCCTTCTGCATCTGTTCACGAAAATAGTCGTGGCTCCACTCTCGACGTGCCACGCCGACAATAGTCGTCTCTGGTGGGATACGTCCTTCTCGCCGCAATTTATAAAGCGCTGGCACTAATTTACGCCAGGTAAGGTCGCCAGAAGCGCCAAAGATGACTATAATCTGGGGTTCGGGCATCCCTTGCTGTTGCAGACCAACGCGCAGGGGATTTTCTAGCAAACTAACCATAGAAGTTTTCAGTGGGGTGTTGTGTGGTGTGTTAATTAGACGCTTGGTAATTGCGTCTACAAAAGAGTTGTGTGTTTCAGGTCTACACTGGCGACAATAACTTGACTTTGTTTTCTAAAGAGTTCATCAAGGACTCGTAAGGTTTGACAAACTTATCAATACCTTCAACTAACAGTTCGTCCATGACAACATTAATATCAATATTAATGTCTGGATCTTTGAGGCTTTCCATCAGCTGATACGCTTCTTCAATGCCTGTTTCTAGGCGATTAGCTACATCGCAATGGTCAGCACAAGCGGCTATTGTCGCCGGTGGTAAGGTGTTAACGGTGTCGGGGCCAATCAATTCGTTAACATACATCACATCGCTGTATTTTGGGTCTTTGGTGCTGGTGCTGGCCCAAAGTAACCGTTGTACTTTAGCTCCTTTGGCTGTTAAGGCTTGCCATCGCTCGCTTTGAATGATTTTTTTGTATTCCTGGTACGCAATTTTAGCGTTAGCGATTCCTACGGAGAGCTTCGCTAACGCCACTTTCCCTCTCACAGCTTGCAGTTTTGCCTCTTGGGAGATATCATCAATACCACGCTTCAATTTTTGATCAATTTTGGCATCAACGTTGCTATCAATGCGACTGAGAAAGAAGCTAGCCACGGCGGCAATTTTGCTCACGTCTTGACCTTGTGCAGCCCGTTTTTCTAAGCCACGAATA
>NZ_JAYGHH010000002.1:142815-160345 GCF_034931045.1 Nodularia sp. UHCC 0506 | reverse complement strand
TATAAGCCTCTGCTGTGTTGATGTAACTATTGACTGAAAACAGCAGCGTAGTATTAATATTGATACCTTCAGCGATCGCCTGTTCTACTGCTGGTAAACCAGCTACTGTACCAGGAATTTTCACCATTACATTTTCCCGCCCAATTTCTTGGAAATAGCGCCGAGCTTCAGCTATTGATGCTTCAGTATCATGGGCGATGGTTGGTGGTACTTCTATACTAACGTAACCATCCAGTCTATTCGATGCTTCATATACGGGGCGCAGTATATCACAAGCGTTGCGAATATCTGCAAAAATGAGGGATTCGTAAATTTTGTATGTAGGTAATCCAGCGCGAATACCAGCTTCGATATCAGCATCATACATCGCATTGTTTGCAATCGCCTTTTCAAAGATAGCTGGATTAGAGGTAATCCCACAGACACCCTGATTCTCTACCAAGTCTTTGAGTTCACCTGATTGAATAACCTCACGACTCAAGTTATCCATCCAGATACTTTGACCATGTTGTTTAATTTCTAGTAAATGATTAGTCGCCATAGCTCTAGTTTGACTCCTGTTAATGATGTTTCTAAGTGAAAAAACGCAAAACACATCTTTGTGTTGATGCTTACTGTTGAATTGTGGCGTTACCAATCACTTATGACATCGACCAGCTGAGGTAATTTTTAATTCATCACCAGGGCTATTGTGCATCCCCAATCCCAGATATTATCCAATCACACAGCCAAAATAACTTCTCATCACTGGTAGAGGTTTATCCTATTTCATACAGCACCATGTCAATAAACAACCCCTTACCAGTCAACGAAACGCTTGTAGTATCGGAATTACGAATTACGAATTACGGCGGTTAGTGTCCGTTTTGAATAAAAGACTCCACCTTAGCTACATCTTCTTTGCTACCAATAATTAAAGGTGTGCGTTGATGCAGTTTCTTCGGTACTACATCCAAAATATCTACTAAACCCGTAGTTGCACGACCACCAGCTTGTTCAATCAACATAGCCAAAGGAGCAGATTCATAAAGCAAGCGCAACTTACCCTCTGGGTTTTGAATTGTGCCGGGATAGAGAAATACGCCACCTTGAATTAAAATTCGGTGAATATCACTCACCATCGCGCCACTGTAACGAGCTGTATAACCTTCAGTCCGATGGACATAACGGATATATTCCCGCATAGATTCTTCCCACTGCCAAAAATTCCCTTCGTTCACACTGTAAACAGAGCCGTGGTTAGGAATGGTAATATTTTCTTCCGAAAGAATAAATTCCCCTAAACTGGGGTCAAGGGTAAAAGAATGAACGCCATTACCCATACTATAGACCAGCATTGTGCTAGGCCCATACAATATATATCCGGCGGCAATTTGCTTGCGTCCGTTGGTCAAAAGGTCAGTGGCTTTTTGATCCTGATCATCACCTTGTTGTTGACGAATAGAGAAAATCGAACCTAAGCTCAAATTAGTATCTGTGTTCGATGAGCCATCAATGGGGTCATAGAGCAGAGTATAACGACCGATAGGGCAGTTTTCTGGAATGTAGTAGGGTTCTTCCATTTCCTCGGAAGCTAGGCGACAGACTAAACCACTTTGCTTAAACACCGAAATAAATACATCATTGGCATAGACATCCATCTTTTTGACAGATTCGCCTTGGACATTCACATCGCCAGAAAATCCCAGGACACCTTCCATTAAACCAGCGCGGCTGAGACGACGAGCCACCAGCTTACCTGCCAAACCGATGCGATTCATCAGCGCACTTAAATCCTGAGCATCTGCGCCAAAACTTTGCATCTGCTGGAGTACGTGACGCGATAACGTTGTACAATCACGATCTAAGCTTTTAGCTGTGGCATCATTCATAGACAAATCTAGAGATTCTGGCGCTTGAGTCATTTTTGTTATTCCCTAGCTTTTTGCTTGTGGGTCAAGTTTATCAATGGCAATTTTTAATTGCTGCCTCTATCTTAGAAAGGTATTCTGATATCTTAAATATGATTTTAGATAAACTAAAGAATTGAGATTTGGGGGCGACTTTGCCACCGAACCCCAAATCCGCAACTATTTTTAGCCTTATTCGTCATCGGGAAATACTGAGAGTGCAGCCATTGCTCGGTGGCAAATGTCTTGTTTGTTTACCATCTGCTGAAGCTCAGATGATTCATATTGTCCTTCATTAATCTCTAGAGATGCTTGGTTAATTGCTTGACGATATGCACTTTCTATGGATTCACGGAGTTCATAATCATCAAGGTATGTGCCTTGAGATTTGAGACGAGCATTCAAGTCTTGAATTTCTAAAATCGCATTACGGATCGATACATCCCCAGATCGGGTTGTGCGTTTTTCTATTTCTTGCTTGATTAAGTGCAACAGAAGGATGATGCCGTAACTACGAATTTTGTTGAGAATATCCTTTTTGCTCATCTCTTCCATTTCATCAAGCATTAATAGCGCACTGGATATGTTGCCTCTTTTTAATAATTCGCGTCATTCTATAAGTTCTTCCATCAGGACTTAACCTCTTGTGCAAAATCCAGATATTCCACACTGATAAAAATACCCGACTGGTCTAAAAATTTACTGAATCTTAACAACTAGCCGGGTATATAGTATATATTTATTATTTCTAGCAAATTTAGGCAAATTAATTTTGCGTCACTAGAAAGTAATCTGCTATTTTCAAAGAATTTGCTTTATTAAAAATCTTGTTTTTTATTCCAACTCCCTCCCCGACTATCTTCCCGTCGGTTATCCTCCCTTGGTTTGGCTTTATTGACTCTCAGTTGACGACCCATCCATTCTGCACCATCTAACTCGGTGATAGCAGCGTCTTCTTGGGCATCTTCGTTCATTTCCACAAATGCAAAGCCACGCATCCGTCCTGTTTCGCGGTCAGTGGGTAAAACTACTCTTTTGACTTCGCCGTAGTCTGCAAACACAGACCGTAAGTCTTCTTCAGTAGCGCGGTAAGAGAGGTTTCCAACGTAAATAGTCATGTGGGTCAAGTAATTTTCAACAAAAAGCGATTAGTTCAGCTGGAGAAACAAAATTAACAAACTGCAAATATTGCATAGTCTGTTCTGACTCACCAATGGCGAATGTTGTAGGACAGCTATCTGATGCTGGCTTGTTCTTCACCTAAAGATACTAAGGGGCTGAACTGAGGCATACCGATATATGAGCGTATGTCCTACCGTAGTTGGATGACTCCAACATTTGTTTACTAGGGGCGTGCAATCCGCCCGTACAATGCTGGTTGTCTAGTCCCCATGAAAATTTTACCTATTCCTGGAAAGGAGCTAGAACTATGGAATAGAACCCCATATTTTCAATTGTCTTCGCGTTAGCGTCTCCCTTTGGGAGAAGGTTCAGCTTGGAGCCATTAGGCAACATCCGGTTTTTATACAGGTTGATTACCCTTCGGTGTTGAAGCCATTTTAACATCAAAGCACCCGAAAAGTTGTATCTAGTTTACTCTGTAAGAAGTAAGCTACATCCTTGTCTCTAAAGTAGAGGATGTGCAAATACGTTGCTGACTATCAAGGGTTTTCGGCATATTATTTATAACTGATTGTCACATTTTTAAAAGTATGAGACTTTACAATTTTTCATAACATCAAATGTAATTGTTCACGCTCCCCCACCAAGAACGTCTCTAGATTCTTTTGCAGCGAATGTCTATTAATTCTCTCTATCCGCTAAACTCAGAAATACTGCGTTCTTCCTGATCATGTCAGACTCCCAAACTGTTAGTGCTGCTGTTGCGAAACTTTACGATACCTATCCATTCCCGCCAGAACCTCTACTAGATGAAGCCCCACCTGGTTACAATTGGCGCTGGAATTGGTTAGCTGCTTACAACTTTTGCGCTGGCCGCAAACCACTAAAGCAAGATATCCGTATTTTAGATGCTGGTTGTGGTTCTGGTGTGAGTACTGAATATTTGGTACATCTCAACCCCCAAGCCCAGGTGGTAGGAATTGATTTAAGTGCAGGAACTTTAGAGGTAGCCAAGGAACGCTGTCAACGTTCGGGTGCTGATAGGGTGGAGTTTCATCACCTGAGTTTGTATGATGTGGAACAGCTACCAGGGGAGTTTGATTTGATTAACTGCGTGGGTGTGTTGCATCACTTACCTGACCCTATCCGTGGTATTCAAGCTTTGGCGAAAAAGTTAGCCCCTGGTGGACTAATGCACATTTTTGTCTATGGTGAATTGGGACGCTGGGAAATTCAACTCATGCAAAAGGCGATCGCACTTCTCCAAGGTGACAAAAAAGGCGATTATCGTGATGGGGTACAAGTCGGAAGAAAACTATTCTCTTCCCTACCAGAAAAGAACCGCATTGTCAAGCGAGATCAAGAACTTTGGTCTTTAGAAAACCACAAGGATGAATGTTTTGCGGATATGTACGTTCATCCCCAGGAAATTGATTACAACATTGAAACGCTGTTTGAATTAATTGATGCTTCTGGCTTGGAATTTCTTAATTTCTCTAATCCTGATTTTTGGCAGTTATCAAGACTTTTAGCGAAAGCACCGGAGTTAGTTGAGAGAGCAGAAGAATTGAGCGATCGCCAGCGCTACCGCCTGATAGAATTACTAGACCCCGAAGTTACCCATTATGAATTTTTCCTCGGTCGTCTTCCCCTGATTAAATCCGACTGGTCAGAGGATAAAGACCTATTGCAAGCCATTCCTGAACTTAACCCTTGTATTGATGGTTTTCCTAGTCAATGTGTATTTAATTACAATTATCAGATTGTTAACTTATCAGAATTAGAGTTGCAATTTTTACAAAACTGTGATGGAAATTTAACGTTAGCAGAAATTTTGGCCACGGTGCAAATCGATTTAAATCAAGTTAGGTCACTCCTTAAACAACAGATAATTTTGTTATCACTGAGTTAATTAAACTACCAGCATTAAATTTCTAATTACGGGGCGCTAATCCCCATTCAGGACTCAGCACTTCTGAAGGCGAAATTTGAAGAAAGTTGGAATTTGATTAGCTAGAATTTGGGCTTTTTACCCACTTCTTCGTTCACTCCCTCTCCTCCGATTTTCCTGGACAGGGCAGGCTTCTACCCTGAGTCTGAACCTGGCAAGAAGTTAATTGTTTTTTTCTAAAGTATTGTTACCTGATCGTGATATGATTCAGCTGACTGAATGTGCAGTCATTATAAGTTAGCTGTACTGGTTTCAAGTCTCGTGAGCTTGTCAGAAGATTCAATTGACCCCACTCCGACAACACAACAAGATACTCAATCTGGTTCTGAAGACACAGAACCGGTTAATGGTTCCATGCAGGAGTTCTATCAACTCTACCAGGAGTTGTTGATAATTACACTTGCCTTGACAGTGACTGTTTTTATCTCTGTGTGGATCGCTTACTCTCTGAACATTGCCCTAAATTATCTATTAGGGGCGTGTGCAGGTGTGCTTTATTTGAGGCTGTTGGCAAAAGACGTTGAGCGTTTAGGTAGAGAAAAACAGGCACTGAGTAAAACTAGGTTAGCCTTATTAGTAGCGCTGATTTTACTAGCATCGCGGTGGAATCAACTACAAATATTACCCATATTCTTGGGATTTCTCACATACAAAGCCACACTCATCTTCTACGTAATTAGGATGGCTTTTGTCTCTGACTAGCCAAAGCTCAGACAACCTGAAAAAGCTGGCATAAGCCTTGCGTGAGGAATATCCACACTGCAAAGAAAGCTCCTCTTCTCCAGGTAATATTGGAGAAATGATTGATATGGAAAGAAAATGCTGAATTTTCTGAACTTCTACTCTCTTCCACTTGCCGAATTGGAAGTGGGAAAACATCTGTACTGGCAAATAGGCAACTTGAAGCTTCATGGTCAGGTGTTTCTCACATCCTGGTTTGTTATTGGTGTGCTAGTGCTAGCTTCCTTAGCGGCAAGCAGTAACATTAAAAGAATTCCCAGTGGTTTACAGAACCTCATGGAATACGCCCTGGAATTCATTCGGGATTTGGCTAAAAACCAAATTGGCGAAAAAGAATATCGCCCTTGGGTGCCTTTCGTTGGCACTTTGTTTTTGTTCATTTTTGTGTCAAATTGGTCAGGGGCGCTGGTTCCTTTCAAGCTGATTCATTTACCAGAAGGTGAACTGACAGCACCTACAAGCGACATTAATACAACAGTTGCCTTAGCGTTGTTGACATCGCTGGCGTACTTTTACGCTGGGTTCAGCAAAAAGGGTTTAGGGTATTTTGGCAACTACGTCCAACCAGTGTCGTTTATGTTGCCCTTCAAGATTATTGAAGACTTCACCAAGCCTCTGTCCCTAAGCTTCCGTTTATTCGGCAACATTTTGGCTGATGAACTTGTAGTAGGTGTACTTGTATTGCTAGTACCATTGTTCGTACCTCTGCCAGTTATGGCTTTGGGACTATTTACCAGCGCCATCCAAGCACTAATTTTTGCGACTTTAGCCGCCGCTTACATCGGTGAAGCGATGGAAGATCATGGCGAAGAGCATCATGAATGAGGGGCATTAAATACCCTCAATATTCATTTAGTCGTTAGTCATTGATTGTTTAACAATGATCAAGGGCAAATGGCAACTGACACCAAACAACTTCTAGACCCATTCAACTGAGTAAATTAAGGAAAGAATATCATGGACCCATTAGTTTCTGCTGCTTCCGTTTTAGCTGCTGCTCTAGCTGTTGGTTTGGCTGCAATCGGCCCTGGTATTGGTCAAGGTAACGCTGCTGGACAAGCTGTAGAAGGTATTGCACGTCAGCCAGAAGCTGAAGGCAAGATTCGCGGTACATTGCTATTAAGTTTGGCATTCATGGAAGCGCTAACCATCTACGGTCTAGTAGTTGCCCTAGTGCTACTGTTTGCTAACCCCTTCGCATAAGTTCAGTGCTGAGTGCTGAGTGCTGAGTAATCAGAAAGTTAGGAGTTAAGAGTTAGGGTTAGGAATTTAACTTATAACTCATAACTCATAACTCACAGACTCAGGACTCAGGACTAATATATTTAGATAGAAATTAGCAACCATGACACACTGGATTACCTTATTAGCAGTAGAAGAGGTTGCCAAGGAAGGGGGGCTATTTGATCTAGATGCTACCCTGCCCTTAATGGCAATTCAGTTTCTAGTTTTAGCTCTAGTGTTGAACGCAACACTATACAAGCCACTGGGTAATGCGATTGATGGCCGGAATGATTATATTCGTAGCAATCAACTAGAAGCCCAGGAACGCTTGTCAAAAACCGAAAAATTGGCAGAGGAATATGAGGAATCTCTAGCAGGTGCTAGAAGACAAGCTCAAACAATCATTGCTGATGCTCAAGCCGAAGCTCAAAAAATCGCGGCTGAGAAAATAGCAGCAGTACAGAAACAAGCCCAGGCAGAAAAAGAAAAGGCTGCTAGTGAAATTGAGCAGCAAAAACAAGCAGCTTTTGCTTCATTAGAGCAACAAGTCGATTCACTCAGTTGCCAAATACTAGAGAAGCTTTTAGGAGCAGATGTAGTAAGTCGGCGCTAATGAAAATTTAGCTTGGAATCATTAAGTGACATTGTAAAGACGCACTCGCCAAGTAACATTTGTTGGCGGCGTGGGTCATGTTAAGCCTTGGCAGCGCATTTGTGGACGAAAAATCATGGGGACTTTTTTACTGTTGATGGCGGAAGCCAGCGCCGTCGGAAGTGACTTGGCAGAAGAAGCGGGACATGGTGGATTTAGTCTAAATACAGATATATTTGACACCAACCTGATTAACCTGGCCATTATTATTACTGTGCTGTTTGTTTTCGGGCGGAAAGTTCTGGGTAAAACCCTGTCAACTCGCCGGGATACAATTGAAACAGCAATTAAGAATGCAGAGCAAAGAGCAGCTCAAGCCGCACAGCAACTCAAAGAAGCACAGCAGAAGTTAGAGCAAGCTCAAGCAGAAGCCGAAAGAATCAAACAAGCAGCGCAAGAAAACGCCCAAGCTGCAAGTGAAGCTATCTTGGCGCAGGCTGCTATAGATATTGAACGCTTGCAAGCAGCAGGTGCGGCTGACTTAAATGCAGACCTAAATAAAGCGATCGCGCAGTTGCAGCAACGGGTAGTTGCTCAGGCATTGCAAAAGGTCGAAACGGAACTAAAAAGCGGCATAGCCGACGATACTCAACAAATTTTAATTGAACGTAGCATCGCACAATTGGGAGGCGAGGGATGACAAGTAACATAGCAACAGCTGAAATAGCCGCCCCTTATTCACAAGCTCTGTTGTCACTCGCGCAATCAAAAAACTTGACAGAAGAGTTTGGCGAAGATGCCCGGAGTTTGTTAGGTCTACTCTCAGCAAATCAGGATCTACAGAACTTTATTGGCAACCCCTTTATTACGGGTGAGAACAAAAAGGCTCTAATCCGACAAATCCTGGGTGAAAGTGGCAACGCCTACTTACGCAATTTTTTGTTGTTACTGGTAGATAAACGGCGGATAGTTTTTCTAGAACCAGTTTTACAGCAATATTTGGCTTTATTGCGCCAGCTGAATCAAACCGTACTAGCAGAAGTAACTTCAGCAGTTCCTCTCTCAGATGCTCAACAGCAAGCGGTAGTGGAAAAAGTTCTGACTATCACTAATGCTCGTCAGGTAGAGGTGCAATCTAAAATAGATAGCGAGTTAATTGGTGGTGTGATTATTAAAGTCGGCTCCCAAGTAATTGATGCTAGTTTACGTGGTCAGTTGCGCCGCCTTTCCTTGCGCTTAACTAGTAATTCGTAATTCGTAATTCGTAATTCGTAATTGCGATACTGCTAGAGTTTCCTTGCTGTGCTGATAGTCTGGCAAGGTAACTGTGCAGGGGATGAAATAATTGGAGAATTAAGGAAAACCCTTTCTTCACTCCCCACTCCCCCGGTTACTGAGCGCAGTCGAAGTAACTCCCTACTCTGAAAAGCAAACAACATAGACACATGAGTATTTCAATTAGACCTGACGAAATCAGCAGCATTATTCAGCAGCAAATCGAGCAATACGACCAAGAAGTCAAAGTTGCTAACGTTGGTACAGTTCTCCAAGTGGGTGACGGTATCGCCCGCATCTATGGTCTAGAAAAGGCTATGGCTGGAGAACTCTTAGAATTTGAAGATGGCACAATTGGCATCGCCCAGAACTTAGAAGAAGACAACGTGGGCGCTGTGCTTATGGGTCAAGGTCTGGAAATTCAAGAAGGTAGCTCTGTTACTGCTACTGGTAGAATTGCCCAGGTTCCCGTAGGTGAAGCCTTAGTTGGCCGGGTGGTAGATGCCTTGGGTCGTGCTATCGACGGTAAAGGAGATATCAACACTACCGAAAGTCGTTTGATTGAATCTGCTGCACCTGGGATCATCGCTCGTCGATCTGTACACGAACCCATGCAAACTGGGATTACAGCTATTGACTCAATGATTCCTGTCGGTCGTGGCCAACGGGAATTGATCATTGGCGACCGTCAAACAGGTAAAACTGCGATCGCTATTGACACCATCATCAACCAAAAAGGCGAAGATGTAATTTGTGTCTACGTTGCCATTGGTCAAAAAGCATCCACCGTGGCTAACGTGGTGCAAACTCTCCAAGAAAAAGGCGCAATGGACTACACCGTAGTTGTTGCTGCTAGTGCCAGTGAACCAGCGACACTACAATATCTAGCACCTTACACCGGAGCCACAATTGCTGAGTACTTTATGTACAAAGGCAAAGCGACCTTGGTGGTTTATGATGACCTTTCCAAGCAAGCCCAAGCTTATCGCCAAATGTCCTTGCTGCTACGTCGTCCACCAGGACGGGAAGCATATCCTGGAGATGTGTTCTATATTCACTCTCGCTTGTTGGAACGCGCCGCTAAATTAAGTGACGAATTGGGTAAAGGTAGCATGACTGCCCTCCCCATCATCGAAACCCAAGCTGGTGACGTTTCGGCATACATCCCCACCAACGTAATTTCTATTACCGACGGTCAAATCTTCCTTTCTTCTGACCTGTTTAACGCTGGTATTCGTCCCGCAGTAAACCCCGGTATTTCAGTATCACGGGTGGGTTCGGCGGCACAAACCAAGGCCATGAAAAAAGTTGCCGGTAAGATTAAATTGGAATTAGCCCAATTTGATGACCTGCAAGCCTTTGCCCAATTTGCGTCTGACTTAGATAAAGCCACTCAAGACCAATTGGCACGTGGTGAACGGTTACGGGAACTACTGAAGCAGCCACAAAATGCTCCCCTCGCAGTATATGAGCAAGTAGCAATTCTGTATGCGGGGATTAACGGTTACTTAGATGATGTCCCTGTAGAAAAAGTAACTACCTTCACCAAGGGTCTGCGGGAATTCTTAAAAACCGGCAAACCTGAGTACACCGACTCCGTGAAAACCAAAAAGGTACTCGGTGACGAAGAAGAAAAAGCCTTGAAGGAAGCGCTAACTGAATTCAAAAAGACCTTCAAAGCAACAGCTTAAGTCAAGTGCTGAGTGCTGAGTGCTGAGTGCTGAGTAAAAGAAGGAGTTAGAAGTTGAAAGAGTTTTTATACCTACTAATTTCTAGAAAATTCAGCATTCAGTACTTGTTGTCACTCAACACTCAGGATTGAGGACTCAGAACTTAAAAATATGGCCAATCTTAAATCAATACGCGATCGCATTCAGTCGGTCAAAAACACCAAAAAAATCACAGAAGCCATGCGGCTGGTAGCAGCTGCGAGAGTACGTCGCGCCCAAGAACAGGTAACTGCTACTCGTCCCTTTGCTGACCGCTTGGCACAAGTCCTGTATGGTTTGCAAACTCGTCTGCGGTTTGAAGATGTAGACCTCCCACTACTGAAAAAACGGGAAGTGAAAACAGTTGGGCTATTGGTAATTTCCGGCGACCGGGGTTTGTGTGGCGGTTACAACAGTAACGTTATCCGTCGGGCAGAAAATCGCGCCAAAGAACTGCAAGCAGAAGGCGTAAAATACAAATTCGTGCTGGTAGGACGCAAAGCCATCCAGTATTTCCAACGTCGTGAACAACCCATTGACGGTACTTACACTGGCTTAGAACAAATTCCTACAGCTGTGGAAGCTACGGAAATTGCCGATCAATTACTTTCTTTGTTCCTCTCAGAAAGTGTGGATCGGATTGAGCTAATTTATACAAAATTCGTCTCCTTAGTTAGTTCCCGTCCTGTAGTACAAACCCTGCTGCCCCTAGATCCACAAGGTTTAGAAGCACCAGATGACGAAATTTTCCGCCTGACAACCCGTGGCGGTCAATTTGAAGTGGAACGGCAAAAGGTGACTAGCCAAGTCCGCCCTCTGCCCCGTGACATGATTTTTGAGCAAGATCCTGTGCAAATTCTGGATTCTTTACTCCCTCTGTATCTGAGTAATCAGCTATTACGGGCGTTACAAGAATCAGCAGCCAGTGAACTAGCCGCACGGATGACAGCGATGAACAACGCCAGCGATAACGCCGGTGATTTGATTAAGAGTCTTTCGTTGTCTTACAACAAAGCTAGACAAGCCGCCATCACCCAAGAACTGTTAGAGGTTGTGGGTGGTGCTGAAGCACTAACTTAAGGAATTGCTCATTGTTTAGTATTGATAAATAGCTAATTGCTAGTTGTTTGGAAATTAGCAATTGGCTATTTTGAGTATTTGGGATTAGTTGTTTCCCAGCTGTGGGAGATCAGTATAGCAACCACCAAGCAGTTGAGGGCATTGTTGATTCCTAAAAGCCTTGAAGAAAAAAACCATAACCTTACATTAATTTTCATGTATTTGAACCACATCTATCCTAAGATTGCAAGGCCTTGCGCCCCTATTTTTTTTGGTCTATTTACCTGAAAATATCTGAAATTTTTAAGGGTGCGTTGCGCGACAACACACTCCATGCTTTCTATCTCTTGACATAGGACTTGCTGAATAAATATAAAAACCAGATAAATCGAAGGTTTGAGGTTAATCAACCCGAAGGTAGGTGCAAGGGTTTTGAAGGGTGTACCATCAAAAGTGTGAATTTTGGGTTGAATAAATCAGAAAATTTGGGGATAACAGATAACTGAAGCTATTCCCTGTTCCCTACCTCCACAACAAAACTTTTATGCCCAACGGCAAGCTACGCGAACAGCAAACCCTAAATAATTATAAATATTTGAGCCGATCTACTTAATTGAATCAAGCCCTACCGAGTTCTATAGCTTCCCCAAATTTCCACACCTGAATAAATTTGTTTGAGTTATGCTTTGGTGACAAGGTGAAATTGGTCTGTTCTGATCATGGAGAGTCAAAGCGGAATAGAAGCTATGATGAGGCTGTAGAGTTGATTAAGGAGTAAATTATTGGCATAGGTAAATTAATTATTAACATACCCTGGTATCTGACCGGGAATGATGATCCACAATTAGATAGATTGAGTTCAAGAAACTTCGGCGGTTTAGATTACCGCTACCAACGCTTTTGAGAAAATTGCCAATCGCTGATCACTGCGAACACTATGGAAAATGATGCGGCAACGCTCTACTGCCCAAATGATGCTTGTCTGGCTGCCAACCCCTTAACTCACAAATTTTGCCAGCGATGCTCTACACCCCTACCTAAACGTTACCTGTGGGCTGTAGGGGATGGTTTGAGTGTGGGTAGCCCTGGAGATGTATTAGCCGATCGCTATTTGGTGATTAGTAAATCTGTTGTTTTAGATAAGAAGCCGGGATTGTTACCCCAATTACCTGAATTAGATAATGTAGAGGGTATTAAAGCTTATCTCAGGCTGATTCCTTATAGCCTCAACGTACCACAGGTATATGGCATAATTCCTCTATCTGAGGGACAATCCCACAAGGAAATATTACTTTTAGAACAGCCACCTTTGTACCCAGATAGTTCAGGACTACAAATACAGCTATGTAGCCAGTTAAACGTTGCTTGGCGCGATGCGACATCAATGCGTCAACTTAATTGGCTATGGCAGATAGCTAATTTGTGGCAACCTTTGAAAAGTCAAGGGGTGGCTACTAGTTTAATAGACCCTAATTTAGTTCGGGTCAAAGGATCATTAGTTCGCTTGTTAGAATTGCGTTTTGATGCTGCCATATCACCAGGTTTACCGGAACTAGGGGCATTTTGGCAAAAATTAGCGTCAGATTCCAAACCAGCGATCGCGGAATTTGTTCACCAGGTGAGTAATTTTCTCATTGAGGACAAGATTAGTTCACCAGAAATACTTATTGCAGTTTTAGATAAAGGTCTGGCAGAATTAGGACGCTCTCAAACTCCTACTATTAAACTTGTGACAAAAACAGACACAGGGCCGAGTCGTCAACGTAACGAAGATGCCTGTTACCCTGCCAGTGGCACAGTTGTAAATAAACCACCACAAGCATCAGCTTTAGCCATTGTCTGTGACGGCATTGGTGGACATCAAGGAGGTAATGTCGCATCTAATTTAGCGATTGAAACAATTCATCAGCAAGTACAGCAACTGATAAATGTTCCCTATGATCACATTGAGCCTTCCTTACTGCTGGCTGATTTAGATAATGCCGCCGCAATTGCCAATGATAAGATTAGCCAACGCAATGACAGCGAAAATCGCCACGCGCGTCAACGTATGGGTACAACCTTAGTGATGGCGTTGCCTATTGCTCACGAAATTTACATTACTCACGTTGGAGATAGTCGTGCTTATTGGATTACCCGCCACGGTTGTTACCAAGTGACTCTTGATGATGATGTGGCTTCGCGGGAAGTACGACTCGGCTATGCTATTTATCGTGACGCAGTGCAACAGCCTGGTGCTGGTTCTCTGGTGCAAGCTTTAGGAATGAGTCCGAGTAATTCATTACATCCTACTTCCCAGAGATTGATCTTGGATGAAGATGCAATATTTTTACTAACCTCAGACGGATTGAGCGATTTTGACCGTGTGGAAGATTATTGGGAAACAGAAATTTTACCAATTCTGACTGGTGAAGATGATTTAGTCGAAGTTGCTGACAAATTAGTGGAACTGGCTAATGTCAGAAACGGACATGATAATGTGACCTTGGCATTAATACACTATCAAATTAAATATTGCGAACCAGACTCAACCCTCAAAGCAGTCATTCCAGATATTTCTTCGCTCTCAACTACAAGTTCTGTAACTAAGGGTTTACAACCCACTTTACTAGATGGTAGCCCTAACCAAAAAACAAAGGTAATACCAGAGAGTCAACCCAATACCATTGCTAAACTGCCCTGGAGTTTAATTGTTCCTTTGCTGTTGGTGATTTTAGCTGGTTCACTAGGGTACTTAATGATGCGACTGCGATCGCCATTGCCATCAGATACTATTACCACGATAACAGTACCACCAACTCCCCCTACTGATCCAGAAATTACAGAGCGATCGCTTGATAACCTCGCTCCTGGTTGGGTAATTCAAACCCAAAGGGCAATCCTTGACAGTAATCAGAAAATACTGCCCCAAAATAGTTTTTTGGAAGTAATTGAGACAAAACCCAATCCTCAACCGGAGACTGGAGACTTATTAGTACATCTTCGACTCTGCACTCAGGACACGGCAAATCTAGTCAACAATGCACCTGTGCCAGCAGCAGAGCAGAAACTGTGGCGAAAACTATCTGAACTGCAAACTCTGGGAGTCACCGTCTTACAATCAAGTGCAGACCATCCGTGTAATTTTAACTCTAACCAACCCCCAACAGCTAATGAAGGTATAGATGCTACCGAAACTGAGTTAAATACTCGTTAAACTGCTGAAAATCTGGAATAATACAGATAATAATTACACAAAAAAACTCGTCTGAGGAAAATTTTTATTGGAAATTATTTGCTCTAACCTTTTAGTTTAATGAATCCATGCCATCCCTGAACCTGACGATCGCCCGTCTCATCAACACTGGCACAGATAACTTCGCTATTTGGGTGGTCAAAGCTCCATATCCCAGTGGTTATGTTTTACATGACTGTGTATGGCCTGCTGAACTCACTCAAGTTTGGCAAGAATGGCAGCAAATGTTTGCTGGCCATAGTGGTTTATATCTTTCTCCTGGTTTACAGCCGCAGTCAGATAACCAATCTGCCATCAATTTAGTTTCACCCCCTTCAGGACAAACAGCTGGCTACAGTAGTCGTTTGATGCAATATTTGGGCATTAATCTCTGGCGCTGGATCTTCGACGGCCCGATTCTTGGCAGTTTTGAACGCAGTCGGGGTATAGCGATGGGGCGGTATACACGTTTGCGTTTTCGATTAGAAATTCGTGACCCGGATCTGATTGCCCTACCTTGGGAAATTATGCAGCGTCAACCTGGTCAGTCTGCAATGTCTCTGTCACCAGATTTGCTATTTAGTCGCACAACCAGTGAAGTAGAACCCCTGCCGTATTTACGAACCGATCAAGCTTTGAGTATTTTATTAGTTTTGGGACATGATGAAAACCTGCAATTAGCTCAAGAAGCTGCTATTTTAGAAAAAATTTTGGCAAGTAGCAATTCTCCGACCCATGCACCCTGCACAGTGAAGACCCTCTTGCAACCTACGCCACAAGAATTAATTCAAGAGTTAGAAACCGCAGCATATAACGTTTTCTTTTACGCTGGTCATGGTCTACCAGGCCCAGATGGTGGATTATTCTTTTTACGTCCTGGTATGACTCTGAATGGGATTGAATTAGCTCAAGTATTAACCCGCAGTGGATTGAAGCTGGCAGTTTTTAATGCTTGTTGGGGCGCACAACCCGCCGCTATTAATCACCAAGCTATCCCAGCCAGCAGTTTGGCAGAAGTATTAATCCGTCATGGTGTTCCTGCTGTTTTGGGAATGCGTGATCAAATTGCTGATCATGAAAGCCACAGTTTTATTCAAGCTTTTACTGAGGCTTTGCGATCGCGTAAATCTATTGATGAGGCAGTTGCCGAAGCTAGACAAGAGCTGTTAACACTATATAAGTTCAATCAACTTGCTTGGACTTTGCCTGTTCTCTATCTGCACCCAGATTTTGATGGTGAACTGATTAAGAGTTTTTATGAAGGAATTACCGAATTACCAGATAGTGTCATCCCTAATATCAATTCTCCCATTCCCATCGCTTCTTTGCGATCGCTTTCATCCACTGGGCAAACTTGGATTCTCCGACCCGGAGTTACTCGCATCGGTCGCACTAAAGATAATGATATTGTGATTCCAGAACCTTCAGTTTCTAAGCGTCACGCTGAAATTTTATGTCGCAGTAATCTAACTGGTACTATCCCAGTGAGAACTTATTACTTACAAGATTTTTCTACTTATGGTACAACTTGGTGTTTAGGCCCTAATGGTTGGCAACAAATTCTCCGTGAAGAAGTTACCTTAAAATCGGGAATGCAATTAAAATTTGGTAGTTCTAGAGGTAAAATTTGGCAGTTTGTAATTGAAGATTGTTAGTAACTAGTACCGCAGGGTGGAAGTCAAAAGTCTTATTTTCCAGGCTTTTCATGGATTTTGAATGGCCTGTTTATTTCCGCCGACTTGTACTAGTGCCGCCCTCAAGGTGGAAATTAAAACTCAAAAGTCAAAAAGCTGATAAAACAGGCTGTTCCACAGTTTTAAATGATTGCTTTATTTACGCCATACTGTAATAGATGTAAAAAATTATTGTCAACGTTAGATAAAATTAACAGTTTTGCGGAAATCTAATTCGGGAAGTTGTAGCTGTCAATATTGCTAAATAATTTATCAGGAGGCAAGCAATGACTAATAAAGTTAACGGCTTAAACACTTTCAACACCTTATTACCCCAAGTGAAATTAGAATTATTAGAGACTTTACTTGAACCAGAAGATGCCGCTTATCCTTGGAATCCAGCTAATCATGAGTCTGAAGCCTATTTTAGCGAATTAGAACAACGGTTCGCGACGCAGGATTTTTTCGATGAGGAATTGCTCACACAATCCCAAGCTTTTTATAGTCACTTAGACAGCCTTTGGTCTGAGGTTACAACTTGTACACATCACAAATGTGATCCAAATCAATCAGTTCTCGATAGTTTGCAAGTAGCTTTAAATTCAACCTTTGCCAATGTTGTACCCCAAACCTGGCTCAATGCGATCGCTCAAAAGGCTGCTGATATTTTTTCCTCTCAACAAACAATGAGCGATCAACTAGTGCAGTGTGTTCAATCTGTATTACCTGCTTGGGATGTAGAAGATTTGTTTGTTTTAACCCGTCCCTTTGCCCATGCCATGCGTAGTAGCGAATCGCCAGACGTAAAAGCGATGCTTAGTAAGACCGAAAATCGAGATTGGCTAAATTTGTCAGAAGTTGAGCAAGCAAAAATCAGTGTCGCGATCGCTTACTATGCTTTCCAGCAATTAAACGGTGTTGACTCCGAAGATTAACGTTAGCTTACTGATCTTTGTAGAATATCAAAGCTTTAGTTTAATTTCAGGCTGCAAACAGTTTTGCTCGCCCATAATACTCATTGTATGAATTTGAGATTTTTTATTATTCTTTAGGCATAGATATCACAGGGTAGTCTCATCAT
>NZ_JAYGHH010000002.1:136108-142579 GCF_034931045.1 Nodularia sp. UHCC 0506 | reverse complement strand
AGATTTCTTCAGCCAGCCCTAAATAGGGAACAGGGAATAGGGAACAGGGGGAACAGTTTCAGCTATCTGTCATCCCCAAATTTTCTGATTTATGCAACCCAAAATTTACACTTTTGATGGTACACCCTTCAAAACCCGTTCGGCTGACGATCAGGGCGAAGCCTTGCACCTACTTTCAGGTTTATCAGCCTCAAACCTTCGATTTATTTGGGTTTTATATTTATTCAGCAACCACTAAATAATATTTTGTTTGACACTTGCCCCGATAAATTGACGGCGAGTGTCAAACACCTAACATCACTGTTGTTTCCTGATTTTTCTGCTCCAGTTTCAGGTAATTGAGTAATTTTAGATTTGATGAAATTGGAAGTTCGTTATTTATTATGACCAATAAAGCGGGTAGCAAAATTTTGCGATCGCGTTGGTGATAACACTCGTGCTTTCAGAATTGCTGCCATCAAAAAGGCATAAGACAACACCCCAACCACCACCAAAAGTAAAGCATTGATAGAGCCTGTGGCATTCCACAAAGCATGAAGGGCAGAGGCACTCAGATAGCCAATAGAGAGAATTTGCCAACTCATCCGGGGTTTGAGGACAGCTAACCCGATAAAATACCCCAGGTAGCCACTGTAAGCCATGTGTCCAGCTACAGAACCTAAAATTCGCGGAATTAGCAATTGAAACCCCGCCAATTGACCAGCCGCACCAATCCCCACCTGTTGGGTAATGTTTGGCACATATTGTCCCAGAGTTTCTAAGAGGGTGAAACCTATGGCCGAAGCAGTTCCCAGGAGAATACCATCTAAAGGTTCCCAAATTCCAATGCGTTCCCGCCAAGGTGAGGGTAAACCTAGACCGATAAAATATGCCCCGATTAATGGTAATGCCTTGAGTAATTCTTCCATCAAGCCGGCACCAAAGAACATTCTGACCAGTAATTCTGTAAAGGTGGTAGGCTCTTGAGGTGAAGGTAAACTACCAGGCAAGATCACACGAAACACGAAGATAAATAAATCCAATAAAGGACTGAGCAAAATCAGAGTTGTACTCAATGCTGCGGCCATTAGCACCCACCAGGGTTTCTGTTTACCGCAAAGTTGGTAAACAAAATAATATGCAGCTGATGCTATGTAAGTTGCTACTATGACTTGATTTGCCTGGGGATTACCGACTGTAGCAAACATTAGCACTACAAAGATGACGGTAAGTATCCCTGGTATCAAATAAGCTTTGCGAGTTAAATCCTTACCCGTGGAAATAATGGGAAACAATTGGGTGAAACTCACTGAATCTGGTTGTTTTAAATAAGTATGACCGTTATTTTTGGAAGCAGATGGTAGTGGTTTGACTTGTTTGGTCATCACCGTAGGCTGAGAGATTAAGTCATACTCAAAGATAAATTGCGGTCCATCAGAACCCAGAGAAATGCGATCGCCTGCGTGTAATTCCTGACACTCAGATAAGCATTTTCCGTTTAAAAAAGTACCATTGGCACTATTTAAATCACAAAGTACCCAGCTAAATTTGTTATCGGTCGATGAGGAGAGGGGACGAACCACAGCATGACGGCGAGATACCATCCGATACATCATGGCATCCAAGACAACTTGGCAGGTGGGGTCGCGTCCAATTACTACCTCTTTACTGGTTAGCAGCGAGTAGCGAGATTCTGAACCAAAAGCTGCTACATTACCAGACACTAGCCGCAGAAATGCATTATGTCTTGTGTTTTTGCCTGTCATCTAGTTAGAGTGTCTTTCCAAACAAATTCATGAAAAATACTTGGGCATTAGGAGTTAACCAGAGCCACGCCAACAGCAGCATTGCTAACTACACTATAGCTTTACTTACTGCGAAGAAACTTTAAATTTGCTGATTTGAAATTTAAAATTGCCTAACTCATTAATGACAAGCATTCTAGCTACGAAAAATATTTTCTGTGCTTTATTTGTCAAATATATTAGTTATATTTTATGGATTATATAGTAAAGGTAATTTCATACACAAGCCATTATTAAATAATAGTATTATACACCACATTTAGTTGACTGGAAAAGTTACAAAATTGTTAATTATGCGCTACAAGTGTTTTTTACCAGACATGATACGTCAAGTACTAAATGATTGTGAGATTTCAACAAATTGTAACTCTGACTACAGACTTTAATTTTCTGTACATCAAGACAACTTCTCTATTCCACCAGATTAAATTCTGCCATAGCTTGAGAAAAATTTTTATTTTCATGTCCTGGGCGACTGAGTTTAATTAAAGCGAAGCGCTGTAAAAGGGTTAAACTTGCCCATTGTGGCGATGTGAGGCTCATACCCATTTCTTGAGCTTTTTCCTGGACACTACCTGGGATATTGCCACAATCCATCCATAAAGGATAAGCTTCAATGGGTATCTTTGCTGCTGGGTTTCCCGTCCGTTCTAAAATCAGTTGCTGAAGATAGTCTTGGTAAACGGGAATTTCCGTTTCCGTCGTGCAAGGTAGTTCTGCTAAAGTCATACGCTCATCTTCAGTCATTTGATGCCAATGAGATAATTTCAGCTTTATACCACATATATCCAATTTATACCGTACCCGCATAGGTATACAACGTAGGGAGTCTACAAAATCCGCTTCAAATTCAAAGAACTCTGCCATAATTCTAGTGATTATATTAGTGATTATAGGTGTAGCGATCGCCATTTTTTAGTAGAGTTGCAAATGAGTTTTGCATCAACCAGTAGGTGTTTTTTTGAACATTGACAATTTTACACCTGAAATCCTTACCTCATCTGATTTTGCACCCTCTCATACCTAAATAGAGGTTGATGTAAACTCCAAAACTCTTACTATGAAAGCTTTTGAGCTATTTATTCTTGTGTCACTCTTGACAACCCAATCGCTGAAAAGCTATATTCGTTTCAGATTGACGGAACAGAACCTTGAAAACCAAATATATCAACGCTTTCAGATGCGGGCGGTTTTAATTACCAATAATCCCTATCAGGGATTGAAACATCTTGTGACCAACGCGACCAGAGGCCGAAAGAGTTTTAATTACCAATAATCCCTATCAGGGATTGAAACGATAAAGCGGCAGTAGTAATAATGATGGATTTGAGTTTTAATTACCAATAATCCCTATCAGGGATTGAAACCTTTTTTAACAGCGTGCGGATTTTGGCGGTGGTCGTTTTAATTACCAATAATCCCTATCAGGGATTGAAACTAGCTCATCGTTGGAGTAGATTTTGACTTTAACCGTTTTAATTACCAATAATCCCTATCAGGGATTGAAACCCCCTTACGGGAGAGATGCGCGAGGAAGTAACGTTTTAATTACCAATAATCCCTATCAGGGATTGAAACTTTGCCTCTACCAATAAAAAAAGACCCTGTATTGAGTTTTAATTACCAATAATCCCTATCAGGGATTGAAACAAAGAGCTGCTAAAAACAACCTCAGCAAAGAGGGTTTTAATTACCAATAATCCCTATCAGGGATTGAAACCCGCATTTCTTCTGTGTAGAGATATTTACCTCCATGTTTTAATTACCAATAATCCCTATCAGGGATTGAAACCCACTGGATCGCACTCCAAAACCAGGAATCCCTCGAGTTTTAATTACCAATAATCCCTATCAGGGATTGAAACCCTTGCCTTAAGGTATCCCTAGCAGAAAATCTCTCACGTTTTAATTACCAATAATCCCTATCAGGGATTGAAACGGAGAATATCAATTTGAACAGCACCTCCTTAATCGTTTTAATTACCAATAATCCCTATCAGGGATTGAAACCCCTTCACCAACCTCAGATTTAGCAGAAAAAATCGTTTTAATTACCAATAATCCCTATCAGGGATTGAAACATCTTCATTGCTTTAGTTTGTGTTAAGTTTACAACGTTTTAATTACCAATAATCCCTATCAGGGATTGAAACCAATGATATTTTTCACAAACTTTTAGAATTAAAAGTTTTAATTACCAATAATCCCTATCAGGGATTGAAACTTGATAACGATGTCTTAACCAAACGACCTGTGCAGTTTTAATTACCAATAATCCCTATCAGGGATTGAAACACATAAACTCAGGACTAACGTTGTGGGTACTTTGCGTTTTAATTACCAATAATCCCTATCAGGGATTGAAACGTAGAGCTATAATAGCCGCAGCTTGAGGGCTGGTTGTTTTAATTACCAATAATCCCTATCAGGGATTGAAACCTTATTACCAAGATGGCTAGGGCAGAAGTCAAAGGGTTTTAATTACCAATAATCCCTATCAGGGATTGAAACTCATATAGCTGTTTTTCGTACTCCATCGCTAACTCAGTTTTAATTACCAATAATCCCTATCAGGGATTGAAACAAGTCTTTATGAAATTTGCTATTCTTGACTGTACTTTGGTTTTAATTACCAATAATCCCTATCAGGGATTGAAACTAAAAAAATGGGATAGCCAAAGTCCTGGCTTATCCGTTTTAATTACCAATAATCCCTATCAGGGATTGAAACGCTCCATCGCTGACAGATAATACGCATACGGGCAGTTTTAATTACCAATAATCCCTATCAGGGATTGAAACATCCCTGGCAGAGCGACGGCCATCTACAATGTATGTTTTAATTACCAATAATCCCTATCAGGGATTGAAACGAAAATAACATAGCTACCTGGGAACATACCGACTTGGTTTTAATTACCAATAATCCCTATCAGGGATTGAAACTCTCTTCCTTTTGAATGGGAAATGCCTGATAGAGTTTTAATTACCAATAATCCCTATCAGGGATTGAAACATTGGTGAAAAGCAAGGCAGAAGGGGAACGGATCACAAGTTTTAATTACCAATAATCCCTATCAGGGATTGAAACTTTTCTTCTCACAAGTAAAAATCGGCTCCGATAGTTTTAATTACCAATAATCCCTATCAGGGATTGAAACGCGGTTTCAATTATTCGTATGGCGAATTAATCAAGTTTTAATTACCAATAATCCCTATCAGGGATTGAAACCCATCTGCCTTGGTAGCTAGGGATAATGCGGGTAAGGTTTTAATTACCAATAATCCCTATCAGGGATTGAAACGAATTATGCTACTGTTGCCGTATCAATCGCTGCCTCGTTTTAATTACCAATAATCCCTATCAGGGATTGAAACTATAAAGATATCAAGGAGTGCTTGTGAAATGAAATTTAAGTTTTAATTACCAATAATCCCTATCAGGGATTGAAACAGGGTGATTTAAATATCACTTTACCTGCTACACCAGGTTTTAATTACCAATAATCCCTATCAGGGATTGAAACTTGTGCATCCTGGGCTTGTCGTCTTGCACTTTGCGCTATGTTTTAATTACCAATAATCCCTATCAGGGATTGAAACTTATATATAATTAAATATTATATATATTATTAGTTGTTTTAATTACCAATAATCCCTATCAGGGATTGAAAATATTTATAAAAATATGCGTTGCGACTTTGACAATGATGTGAAAAATACATTTATTTATCAATATTGAACAAGATTGAATTAATAAGTTACGAACAGAAATATCCCCGACTTCTCGAAGAAATTGGAGATATGAGCATCTTGGTATTGGTAGATAAAATTGCTATTTAATGTCTGACATTGCTGCTACGAATAATCCAATAAGCGATTGATAAAGACAAAACTGCAACTCCTAGACCAATTATAGTACCGCCTGTCACTTTGTCTAAATCAAGAATAATAATTTTCCGGGCAACTGCAATTAAGGAAGTAACAATAACTAGCTCAACATGAACAACGTGTTTTTTCAGATAAGCTGTGATATTTTCTAATATCTCTAAAGCAATTAAAATGTTTAAAAATAATCCAAAAATTGTAAATAATACTTGGTTGAATTCGCCATAATTACTAGTAAATATTTGATTAACTAAGTAAACACCTAGATCAAAGATAGCGGCTATAATTACCGCCACCATTGCTAGTGATAATACTTTAGAAACTAACACCTCGATATTTTCTATCAAGTGCATAAAATTTTCGTCCTGAGCAAGATTCCCAATTTTTCTGAATAGATGCCTCATCTGACATAATTTAAAAGGTTAAAAACAATCTTAATTCTTTGGTGTCAATTCTAAATATAAACATGGAATTACAATTGACACAATTCCCTGTTTAGAAAATAGGGGATTCTGAGGTTAAATAGCAGGACTAGGTTATTAGGACTTAATAAATTTAGTCTTTAAAGATTTGATCATCTTGTTTTATAACGAACCCAGCTATTATATATCAATTAAGCCGTTTATCGTCAATAATGGTCAATTTTTCTAATTGTTGCTTGACAAAATATCATGAATATATATAGAAACCAGCATCACTCTTTAGTCGCATCTGAAGTAGTATGAAGTACTCCGCACGGATGCTATATAGTCTTGCAGTGGAGGGAGGTCAAGCCCTTTGAGTGTTGATAGTTTTAAAC
>NZ_JAYGHH010000002.1:121260-135988 GCF_034931045.1 Nodularia sp. UHCC 0506 | reverse complement strand
TCACCCTTAAACAGAATAAACATCAAATTTAACTACTCTCAAAACTCTTGGGAGAAAATACACAGAAAATGAATCTTGTGAATTCCGAGCATCGTCAAGTGATTATTATCGGTGCTGGTTCGGCGGGGTTGACTGCTGCTATATATACAGCACGGGCTAACCTGAAACCACTCGTAATTATAGGACTTGAACCGGGGGGTCAACTTGCTACTACTACAGAGGTGGAAAACTATCCAGGCTTTGTTAATGGGATTCTTGGCCCTGAATTAATGCAGCATTTTGAAACGCAAGCAGTCCGCTTTGGTACAGAATTGCGTCATGGCATGATTACATCTGTAGATTTTTCACAGCGACCATTTCACCTCATCTTGGATGATGAAAAAAGCTTGTTGGCTGATGCTGTAATTATCGCTACTGGTGCTAGTCCCAAATATCTGGGTTTGGAAAATGAAAAAAGGCTACTGGGTCATGGTGTGTCATCCTGCGCCACTTGTGATGCGGCTTTTTTCCAAGAACAGGAAGTTGCAATTGTTGGTGGTGGGGATACGGCGATAGAAGATGCTATCTTCTTGACACGCTTTTGTGCCAAGGTTTATGTTATTCACCGACGAGAAAGACTGCGTGCTTCTAAAATTTTACAGGAGCGTGCTTTTGCCAAAGAAAATATCAGCTTTATTTGGAATACATTAGTCGAAGATATTTTGGGAGAAGAGGAAGTAGAAGGATTACTGCTAAAAAATATAGAAACTAAACAGACATATACTCTACCTGTAGCGGGTTTATTTGTCGCCATTGGTTATCAGCCAAATACAAAAATTTTTCAGGGATGGCTGGACATGGATGAGAAAGGATATATCCGCACCCTTCCTGGTTCAACATATACAAATGTTACTGGTGTATTTGCCAGTGGTGACGCTCAAGACCATGTATATCGACAAGCCGCGACTGCTGTAGGAACTGGCTGTATGGCGGCTATTGATGCTGAACGCTGGCTAGAGTCCCAAAATCAAGTTTCAGTTTCCCAGGCTGATAAATGGGGGAAGTTAGCTAATTCTCACGAGTGATTTGAGCTTTGTAGTTGATGCGGTTCTGGTAGTAATTCTGCATTGATTGGGGTTAGTTGTACAGCACAGGCTTTTAATTCTGGTTGGAGTGAATCTGGGCAAGCTTCAGGATGGGTGAGGGTGTTGGCTTCGGCATCATCTGCCCATAAAGCCCCCCAGTGCATGGGGATAAATACTGTACCTGGTGCGATCGCTTTGGTAATTTTAGCAGGAAATTTCGTTTTACCCCGACGCGATCGCACTTCTATTATTTGATTGTCTGTAATTTCTAACTTAGCAGCATCACGGGGATGAATTTCAATAAATGGTTCTGGGTGCATTTTGCGGATTTTTTCAATATGTCCGGTGCGCGTTTGCGTGTGCCAATGCCCATAAAGTCGCCCAGTTGTCAAGACAAAAGGATAATTAGGATCTGGTGGTTCTGCTAAACCTTTAGAGTAATATGCCCCAAATTGGGCGCGTCCGTCTGGTGTGGGGAAGCGTAAATCTGTATAAAGGCGTTTTGAGTGCTGAGTGAAAGACAACTCAACATTTTTCTCTGGATGAGGCCATTGAGTGGGGCCGTTTATTTGTAATTGTTCGTGACTAATACCAGTCATATCGCAGAGGCGATCGCCTGTCAATTGCACAAACTCGGCATAAACTTGAGATGAGTTAACAAAAGCAAATTCTTTCTCAAAACCCAACCTGCGCCCCACTTCCGCGAAAATTTCCCAGTCGGCTTTGGCTTCTCTGGGCGGTTGGCGGAAGGCTGGACACAAAGTCACCGTTCTTTCAGAATTGGTCATCACGCCAGTTTTTTCACTCCACTGGGCGGCGGGTAAAAGAATATGAGCGTAAGCAGAAGTTTCTGTGGGATAATATGAATCTTGGTAAATTGTTAAAGGCGATCGCCATAAAGCCTTTTTAGTTCTTTCTAAATCTGGCATACTCACAGCCGGATTAGTCGCCGCAATCCACAATAAACCCACAGCGTCATTTTCCAAACCAGTAATCATATCCCAAGCAGTTAAACCGGGAGTAGGTGAAATTTGCCCAGGTTCTAATCCCCAAAACTGCTCAACTTCCGCACGATGTTGGGGATTTTTTACCAAACGATAACCGGGTAACAAATGCGCCAAACCCCCAGCTTCCCGTCCTCCCATTGCATTTGGCTGGCCTGTGAGAGAAAAAGGCCCCGCCCCAGGCTTACCAACTTGTCCAGTCATTAAATGCAGATTAATGATAGTTCTGACCTTCGCCGTCCCTTCACTGGATTGATTGACACCCATCGACCACAGAGAAAGCACCCGTTGAGATTCGCCCCAGTACCGGGCTGCGGTTTCTAAATCTTCAATACTGATACCACATTGACGCGCCGCCACTTCTGGAGTGTAATGACGAATCACCTCAGCGTATTCTGAAAAATTGTTGGTGCAATCATCAATAAAACCGATATCAATATAATTCCAACGCATCAATAAATGAGCCATCCCATTCATCAAATCAATATCTGTACCAGGACGAATAGCTAAATGTAAATCAGCAGCTTCAGCCGTTGGTGTGCGGCGAGGATCGACCACAATCATTTTGACGTGGCGATTTTTTTTATGATGTTTTACCAACCTATTAAAAACAATGGGGTGACATTCCGCCGTATTCGTACCAATTAGAAATGCACAATCAGTTAAATCTAAATCTTCATAACAGCAAGGAGGTCCATCTGAGCCAAAACTTTGAATATATCCAGACACAGCACTAGACATACATAAACGTGAATTGGCATCAAAATTATTAGTACCCAGACATCCTTTAAGAAGTTTCTGAGCTATATAGTAATCCTCAGTTTGAAACTGACCAGAACCATACATACAAATAGCTTCAGAACCTTGGTGACTGCGGATTATTTGGATACGTTGCGTAATAATATTAAAAACTTCATCCCAACTAACTCTGCGGAACTCCTGATGTAAAGAATCCCGCATCATGGGGTAATGTAATCTATTTTTATCTAAAGATTCAGCGATAGTTGCACCCTTAACACAAACCATGCCTTTACTTGACGGATGAGCCTTATCACCTCGTACTCGCCAAATTGGATTTCCTTGACTATCTCGATTAGTTGCTTTTGCCAATTGTGCCGGTGGTGAAACCTCCAGTCCACAGCCCACACCACAGTAAGGACAAAGAGTTTTAGTAAATTCAGTCATAGTAGATTGCTTTAAATGGGAGTCAGAAATGGGAAGAGAAGAATTTTCTTAATTACTCTCTAAAACGCTTCCTTCCTTCTTTCTTTGTGTCCTTTGCGTACTTTGCGGTTCGTTAATAATTCTGACATAAGCCCTGTTAAATTCCTGTGGAGACGCGATGAATCGCGTCCTTTTCCTGCCAATTTTCATTATTTAATCTTCAGGATGAGCGCATCGACTAAAGAGAAAATCTAAAGCATAGTTCCGCAGGTGATAATATTCTGAGTCTTCCATAATCTGGCAACGATTGCGGGGACGAGAAAAAGGAATATCTAAAACTTCACCGATATTAGCGGCTGGGCCGTTAGTCATCATCACCAGCCTGTCTGCTAAGAACAGGGCTTCATCAATGTCATGAGTAATCATCAACACAGTGACTTGATGTTCTTGCCAAATTTGCAGTAATTCTTCTTGTAATTCTTCTTTGGTAATGGCATCCAAAGCCCCAAAAGGTTCATCTAAAATTAACACTTGGGGACGGATGGAAAGGGCGCGTGCGATCGCAACTCGTTGCTTCATCCCGCCAGAAATCTGACTAGGTTTTTTATCAGCAGCTTCAGTTAAGCTCACCATTGCTAAGTGTTCTTTAACAATCGCCCTTTTTTCTGCTGTGGTTTTAGTCGTAAACACTGAATCAACGGCTAGATAAACGTTCTCAAATACACTCAACCAAGGCAGTAGACAATAATTTTGAAATACCATCATCCTATCTGGGCCTGGTTCGGTGATGGGTTGATCTTGGAGAAATACCACACCATCGGTAGGAGTGTTAAACCCAGATACCATATTCAAAAGGGTTGATTTGCCACAGCCAGAGTGACCAATAAGACAAACAAATTCACCTTCACGAACTTTTAGATCAATGCCATCAATTACGGTGTAAGGCCCCTGAGAAGTTGGGTAAATTTTGCTAACACCATCAATTACTAAAAAATTTTCTTTTTTTTGGGCTAACACTTGATTAATTTGAGTATTTTTGTTTACTAATTGCATAAATTTAATTTTGGTTAGTAGATTGCTAGGGTTTTTTTTAAACCAACCGCAGAGACACAGAGGACACAGAGTAAAGAAATCAGAGAGAGGTTTCTTGCAAGTCTCTTAAACTCTTTCTCAGCGCCTCTGCGCCTCTGTGTGAACCTAAATCAATACTTCTTCAATGCGAAACTGACGGTTAATTTTGAGGTTTTTGAGATATTCAATTGGTTCGGAAGAATTAAAAACTTTGCCATCAAATAAATGAATTGGATCATCCCAACCAATATCTAGTAAGCCTAAATCTCTCGCAGCAGCACCAAATAAATCTGCACGACAAACTCTTTCAATTACTTCTACCCAATTTTTAGGAAATGGTACTAAACCCCAACGCGCTAGTTGAGTCACCATCCACAAAATTTCGGTACGGTTGGGATAGTTGGTTTTATTGAGATAAAACTGGTTATATGCTGTGAGTTCTTCTGGGAGAGTACCATCACCGCGATCATAAGGATCGATGAAACCAGGACGGACATAAGCTGGATCTACATTCAAATACTCAGGACGGCAAATTAATTTGATAATTTCTTCCCGGTTGCGGAGTTCATCACAGTATTTACACGCTTCTAATAGTCCTTTAATTAGCGCCTGATAGGTTTTTGGATGCTGATGCGCCCAATCTTCCCGGACTCCCAAAACTTTTTTCGGCTGTCCTGACCAAATTTCTAAGGCGGTAGCAGCTACAAAGCCTAGTCCTTGATGAACAGCCATGTAATTCCAAGGTTCCCCCGCACAATAACCGTCAATATTGCCGGCTTTGAGTTGGTCAACCATTTCCATTGGTGGAATTACACTTAAGCTGACATCTCTATCAGGATCTATCCCCCCAGCTGCTAACCAGTAACGCAGAATTAAGTTCTGCATTGAGGTGGGATGAACTACTCCTAATGTCAGAATTTTGTCAGGAGAAGCATTAATCACCGCTTTGAGATCAGCTAGTTTTCTGACACCTTGGTGGTATAAGTTTTTGCTTAAGGTGATGGCGTTAGCATTACGGGAGATATTTAAGGCGTTAACTATGCAAGTCGGTGTTTTACCACCAGCACCTAAAGTCATGGCTAAAGGCATTCCAGCCAGCATTTGAGCCGCATCTAATCTGCTTGTAGCAACATTTTTAGCGATTTCGTTCCAACTAGAAGCACGGGTAAGGGTAATTTTTTCTAGGCCGTATTTAGCAAAGAAACCTTTTTTTTGGGCAATAATTAAAGGTGCAGCATCTGTTAAAGGCATAAAGCCAATATCTAGATTGACTTTTTCTAAGCCGTTGTGAGATATCCCCACTAATACAGGAATTTGCTGGGCTTTGCGTTTCTTCGCCTGTTTTTGTTGGTTAAGGAAGTAAATAATTTCGTTCCGCAGAGTGTAGTATTTGGGGTGTTTGACTACTTCCAAACGTTCACGGGGTCGAGGAATTGGCACTTCCAGAATTTGTCCAATGTGTGCTTCGGGGCCATTTGTCAGCATGACAACGCGATCGCTCAATAATAGCGCTTCATCCACATCGTGTGTCACCATCACACAAGTAACATTGTGTTCGTTACAGATTTTCATTAATTGTGCTTGCAAACTCCCCCTAGTCAAAGCATCCAGCGCCCCAAAGGGTTCATCTAAAAGCAACAACTTCGGACGAGTAGCCAAAGCACGGGCGATCGCCACCCGTTGTTTCATCCCCCCAGACAACTCATGAGGACGTTTATTCACCGCTAGGCGCAGTCCTACCATATCGATATGTTCTTCCACAATCCCCCGGCGTTGACCTTGGGGTTGATGTTTATACACCTCATCCACAGCCAAAGCGATATTTTCCCGTACTGTCAACCAAGGAAGCAGCGAATAATTTTGAAATACTACCATTCTATCTGGGCTAGGATCTCGAACTTCCCGCCCTTCCAAAGTCACCCCCCCAATACTGGCTCTATCTAGACCTGCAATAATATTCAGCAGAGTAGACTTACCACAACCAGAGTGTCCAATTAGAGAAACAAATTCCCCTTCCTGAATTTTCAACTCAATATTTTTGAGAGCAATATACTTACCCCCATTCGGCAAATCAAAAACCCGATCAACGTGGTCAACTTCAACAAAAGTATTCATGTTTAATTCGTAATTCGTAGTTCGTAATTCGTAATTCGTAATTCGTAATTAAAAGATAGGAAATAAAAACCTCTTCCTTTTATTTCTTAACTCTGTGTCCTCTGCGTCTCTGCGGTTAGTTAAAAAATCTTCTTTACTTTTGTTCTGCCACCACTTTACTAGCGATAAATTCCACTAATTTATCTAGCAGCAAACCCACCACACCGACATATATCAGAGCGATAATAATTTCACTCAAATTTGTATCTGTACTTGTGTTATAAGCATTCCAAATAAACGAGCCAATGCCCACACCACCAACCAACATTTCTGCGGCAACAATCGCTAACCAAGATAAACCAATGCCAATGCGTAACCCGGTGAATATATAAGGAACCGTCGCTGGAAACACAATTTTTACAAAATATTTTAGTCCTTTTAGATGTAAAACTCGCGCCACATTTACATAATCTTGAGGAATTTGTTGGACACCTACAGTGGTGTTAATAATAATCGGCCAAATAGAGGTAATGAAAATTACGAAAATAGCAGAAGGATTAGCTTGCTGAAATGCCGCCAGTGAAATTGGTAGCCATGCTAGAGGGGGTACAGTTCGCAAAACTTGGAAGAGAGGGTCTACAGCATTGTAAATAAATCGATTAGTACCAACGAAAATCCCCACAACTACACCCACAATAGCTGCTAAAGAAAATCCCCAGGCAACTCGTTCTAAACTACTGATAATTTGCCAACCCAGACCTTTATCACTTTCACCATTGTCAAAAAAGGGATGAATAATGAAAGGATCAAAAGTATCGGTAAAGGTTTTAATGGGTCCGGGTAGCTGAAAATCAGGAATTAAAACCAGTAATTCCCAGATTACCAAAAAAACAGCTAATGCTACTAATGGCGGCAGGATTTTTTCTCGAAATATTTTCTTAATAAGTTTTACAGATTTATTACTTTTAAAACGATTCCCTGCAATAGCTGTCATTTTTAAATTTCCCCGCTTAAATTTGATTAATTACAAAACAAACACCAGTTAACTGGATTTTTGCCCATTTACTTAATTAGACCTTCTTGATTTTCAAACTATTTAAATATTCTTGTGGATTTTCTGGGTCGAATTTAACTCCATCAAAGAAAGTTTCTATGCCACGAGAAGTACTGGTAGGAATTTGAGAATCAGGCACACTGACTGCTTTAGCTGCTTGCTTCCACAAATCTTCTTTATTCACCTGATCAACAATTTCCTGAATCTTGGTATCCTTGGGCAAATAACCCCAGCGAATATTTTCAGCTAAGAACCAAATATCATGACTCTTATAAGGATATGAAGCATTATCTGCCCAGAATTTCATCCGATATGGGAAGTTTTGCTCAGTGCGTCCATCACCATAATCAATATTGCCTTTGGATCTTTCAATAATATCGGCAACTGCAACGTTAAAGTATTTACGTTCTGAGCAGATTTTGCACATTTCTTCAGTGTTTTCTGCTTTGTCGCACCATTGTTGTGCTTCTATAACTGCCATTAACATGGCCTGTGCAGCGTTAGGATTTTGATCAACCCAATCTTGGCGCATGGCGAAGGCTTTCTCTGGATGGTCATTCCATAATTCGCCTGTAACTAAGGCTGAATAACCGATGTCTTGGTTGACCAATTGAGCGTTCCAAGGTTCTCCCACACAGAAAGAATCAATGGTATTCACTTTCATATTAGCGACCATTTGGGGTGGTGGTACGGGTGATAAAATTACATCTTGGTCAGGATTAATACCGCCAGCCGCTAACCAGTAGCGCATCCATAAATCGTGTGTACCACCAGGAAAGGTCATACCAAATTTCAAAGCATTTTGTGCAGATTTAGCTTGAGAAGCCGCTTCTTTCAATGCCTTACTTTCTAACTTGACATTCAAATCTTTAAATTTATTAGCTACAGAAATCCCCTGTCCATTGGTGTTCAAGCGTGCCAGAATATACATTGGCACTATATTATTGATGGTCATTAAGTAAGGCATAGGGCTGAGGATGTGTGCGCCATCAATTCCACCACCGGCTGAACCAATTGCCAAGTTATCACGGGTGACAGGCCAGGAATTTTGCTTGATGACTTCAACCTCAGTCATGCCGTATTTAGCAAAAAAGCCTTTTTCTTTAGCGATAATTAAGGGAGCAGAATCAGTTAAAGCGATAAATCCTAACTTAGCTTTAGTTGTTTCTACCTGTGGTGCATTAGCCGCTAAAGAAACATTAGTAGCAGAAGTTGTTGTCCCTGTGTCTGTTTGAGAATTATTGCTAGAACAACCATGAGTTAAGATAGAAGCTGCGGCTGCTGCACCTGCGGTAAAAATAAATTGTCTTCTAGGAAAGTGTGCCATTTTTGCTTACTTATGATTAATTGTGACTAACGAATTACGAATTACGAATTAGAGCTACGAACTACGAATTACGAACTACGAATTACGAATTATTCAGTTTTGCCCCGAAGTGCTGAATAAGTAAATCTCGCAATACAGGCTGTAAATCTTCGCAGGGGATGCCCTTTTGGACGCAGTTGCCTAAATGTGCGTCTTTGCCAACTGTGCCACCCATATAAATGTCTACGCCTTCTACAGCTTTGCCATCTTTACGGGCTTTGGTTCCCATCAAGCCGATATCTGCAACTTGAGGCTGTCCACAGGAATTAGGGCAACCTGTCCAATGGATTCGCACCGGACGAGTCAGGGTTAACTCAGCTGCTAAAGCTTGAGCCATTTCCAAGGCGCGGTTTTTGGTTTCAATTAAGGCAAAGTTACAAAACTGTGCGCCTGTACAAGAAACAAGCGATCGCGTTAACATATCTGGATTAATTGGAAATCTCTGTAGTAGTGGCTCTGTTAAAAATATTGCTAAACGTGAGTCAGGAATATTAGGAATGATGATGTTTTGTTCAACTGTAAACCGAACCTCACCACTGCCATAAACCTCTGATAGATTAGCAATTTCAAACATATCTTGGGCATATAGCCGACCCACAGGAATATTTAAGCCTACGTAATTTAATCCTGATTGCTTTTGTTTATATACTCCAATATGGTCGCGTTTTTCCCAGTCAATCTCGTCTTTAGCAGCTGCGGGTAACAGTGTTTTACCCAAACGCGTTTCTACTTCTGAACGAAACTTTTCTATCCCCCATTCATCAAGTAGCCACATTAAGCGAGACTTAAGGCGATTAGCCCGTAAACCGTTGTCACGATAAACTTCTAAGACGGCTCTACATACAGCCACCACATCTTCAGGAGACACCCAAGCATTAAGCGGAATTGCTGCTTCACAGCGTTTGGCTGAGAAAAAGCCCCCCACAAGGATGTTAAAGCCGAGTGTTTGTGTTGAGTTAAAGGCGGGAACAAAGGCTAAATCGTTAATTTCTGCGTGAACTGAATTATCACGACCTCCTGCGATCGCAATATTAAATTTTCGTGGTAAGTTGCTAAACTCTGGGTTTCCTTGTCCTTTATTAGTCAGCATATCTTGAACTTGCTGCACTAATTCTCTAGTGTCAAATAACTCATCCGCATCTAATCCAGCTACCGAATCGCCTGTAATATTACGGACATTATCCATCCCAGATTGGACGCTGGTTAAACCAACTGAGTGAAATTTCTCAAAGATATCCGGTAAATCTTCAATTCTGATACCCCGTAGTTGAATATTTTGTCTGGTAGTAATATCAGCACTACCATCATCTCCGTAACGCTGTAATACTGCCGCTAAAACACGTAATTGAGAGCTACTAAGAACACCATTAGGTATCCGCATCCGCATCATAAACTTACCTGGGGTAACTGGGCGAAAAAATACACCCATCCACTTCAGGCGATGGTCACGGTCGGTTACATCCATTGCTTCCCAACCTAGAGAAGCAAATTGTTCTATCTCCTCCTTGATAGCCAGCCCATCTTTCTCGGCTTTGAGTTTCTCAAACTTATTGAGATTAGTTTTGTTAGTAGTTACCGTATCTGTCATGAACTGACTCTCACATAAATACTCAGTAAATGGGAAACAAGCGCATCTTTAGCCCAACATCAATTAAGTCCTAGTTTTTTGATTACTAGGTCGATGAAAAACGAATATCTATTTGTGGCTAATTTCTCGTAATCAAGAGCCTTCCCTGGTGACTCATCAATGAACTCAAATTGTAGTTAGTTAGGAAACGATTGTAATTTTTAGCATTGAAGAATTTGTCAAGCAGGTTTGGTTACTGTTTATGTAACGATTTCCATACTCATCAGGTTAAGTTGAGTTTATAGTTAAAATCGTATAGATTGTTACGTTTTTTTAAATAAATTGTATAAAGCGTATGAGTTTGATGCAATTTCTGCATAAAAGTCTTTTTTATTGAAAAAATAAACGTTGATACACCCCGCCTTGATTCATATACTTGACAAAAATTCTTGAGCATAAGTTAAGTTGGCGAGAATAAACCTAACTATGTGAAGCAATATAAAATTATTGTAATTTAGCTCGTAGCCAGGGCTTCAGCCCTTAATTTAAGAATAAAGTCCTGACTACAAACCTTTAATTATTTACGCCGACTTAACTTAAATCAGCGTTTATCTATGTTAATCATTGATTTTTTTGACTGTTGTCTCGTCAATACATATTAAAAAATTATTAAAAAGTCGAATAATATGACATGATTTCTAAATAAGTATTATTTCTTAGTGATATGATGGCAGACCAATTTCCCTGGCTAACCGCGATTGTCCTGCTACCATTCATTGCTGCTCTGGTTATCCCTGCGCTACCCGATAAAGACGGCAAATGGATACGGTGGTATGCACTGGGTGTGGGAGTTGTAGACTTAATTTTGATGTGTTACGCCTTTTGGCACCATTACGATGCCAGCAATGCGACCTTTCAACTAGAAGAAAATTATATCTGGATGCCCCAATTAGGTCTTAATTGGGCAGTTGCTGTGGATGGGTTATCAGTTCCTTTTGTACTTCTAGCCGGACTGGTGACGACACTGGCAATTTTTTCAGCTTGGCAAGTTGACCGCAGACCCCGGCTTTTCTATTTCCTGATGCTGGTGTTGTACTCGGCTCAAATCGGGGTATTTGTTGCCAAGGATTTGCTGCTATTTTTCATTATGTGGGAAGTAGAGCTAATTCCTGTCTATCTACTTATATGTATCTGGGGTGGGCAGAAGCGTCGTTACGCTGCTACAAAATTTTTAATCTATACAGCTGCGGCTTCTATCTTTATTCTAGTAGCAGCATTGGCAATGGGGCTTTATGGTGGCGGTAATGTCAGTTTTGATTTGGTTGATTTGGGACTGAAGGATTACCCACTGAATTTAGAAATATTGCTATATGCAGGATTGCTGATTGCCTTTGGTGTCAAGTTGGCTGTATTCCCCATGCATACTTGGTTGCCAGATGCTCACGGTGAGGCTTCGTCTCCTGTATCGATGATTCTGGCAGGTGTGCTACTGAAAATGGGCGGATACGGTTTGATTCGTTTGAATTTAGGAATTCTTTCTGATGCACACATTTATTTTGCACCAGTTCTAGCGATTCTGGGGGTTGTCAATATTATCTATGGTGCGTTGAATTCTTTCGCCCAAGGGAATATGAAGCGTCGCCTGGCTTATTCGTCGATTTCTCACATGGGATTTGTATTATTAGGTATTGCGTCCTTCACCGATTTGGGTATTAGCGGCGCAATGTTACAGATGATTTCCCACGGTTTAATCGCGTCGGTGCTGTTTTTCTTGGCAGGTGTGACTTATGACCGCACTCGGACAATGGTCATGGATGATCTGGGGGGTCTGGCTCAGGTAATGCCCAAAGTATTTGCACTATTTACAATCAGCGCTATGGCTTCGCTGGCTCTCCCTGGTATGAGTGGCTTTGTGGGCGAACTTGCGGTTTTTGTGGGCATAACTACCAGCGATGTCTATAGTTCAGCTTTCTGTCTTGTGACGGTTTTTCTCGCCGCAGTGGGAGTTATTCTCACACCAATTTATCTGCTCAACCTGCTGCGAAAGGTTTTTTATGGCAGTAGTGCATCTCTAATGTGTGACGTTAATAATGCAGCTTTCGAGAATCAGGAGGATGAGGGAACAGCTTGTTTTGGTACTGACTGTTTGTTACCTGATGAAACTGTTTATAGTGATGCTAAACCGCGTGAGGTGTTTATTGCTGCCTGTTTTATAGTGCTGATTATTGGTATTGGGTTTTACCCCAAGTTAGCTATGCAAATGTATGATGTGAAGACTGTGGCTGTAAATGCTCAGGTGCGCCAATCTCTGATGACTATTTCCCAAACAAATCCCCACGTTTATGCTCAAGGTTTCTTAGTTCCAACTATTCCAGCCTCGGAAGTCGCGCCTGTTTTGGGAGTTTTTAAATGAAACGGCGCGATTTTATCAATTGGGTAGGTTTGGGTGGAATAGCTAGTAGCTTACCTGTAGCGATCTGCTTGCAGCAGCGCTTCGCTATCGCGGCTTGTTCTGAGCAAACTACATCTGATGTTTGGCAAACAGTGGGGACTGTGGCAGAGTTAGATCAAAATGGTCAATTATTAGTTAAAAAGTTTCCATCTGTGAATGTTTTGTTAGTCGGTACATCTGAGAGTGAAAATCTCATAGCTGTTAATCCTACTTGTACTCACTCAGGTTGCACTGTGACATGGAACACTGAAGGCAATAAATTTGCTTGTCCTTGTCATGGTGCAGAATATGGTAGTGATGGTCAGGTACAAAGAGGCCCGGCTACAGAACCACTCAAAACTTACACAGCAAAGATTGAGAATAATTCTGTTTTAGTTAAACCAAATTAGCGCTCTTTCCCCACCCTATTTACAAGCATGGTGAATCATATCAACCAGCTTTTAGTCCAAGCACAAGCAGCATCAGATGCAGCAGATTGGTCATTACTGACTCAATATCTCCAACAGTTGATGTTGAAACTAGACTCCACCCACCCAGAACTAGATAAAAATCGGGAATATGTGCTGGAATTAGCACTCTCAATTTTAGAAATGGGAGATTTTCAACAACGTTGGGATATTACCAAAGTTTTACGGCAATTGGGAAAGATTGCTATTCCTGCATTGATTGATATTCTTGAAGATGAAGATGCAGAAGAAGATTTACGTTGGTATGCTGTTCGCACTTTAGGAGAGTTTCAATACCCAGAAGCTATAGTCTCTTTAGTAGATGTGCTGAAAACTAGCGAAAGTCAAGAACTCAAGGCGATGGCTGCATCAGCTTTAGGGCAAATAGGGACTACGGCGATTACGGCACTAACTGAACTTTTGGCTGAAGGGGAGACAAGACTTTTAGCAGTGCGATCGCTGGCTTTTATTCACACTCAAGAAACCATCACACCTTTATTAAGTGTTGCTCAAGATGCACAAGCCGCAGTCCGTAGCGCCACCCTAGAAGCCATCAGCAGCTTTCATGACCAATGTGTACTACCATTCCTATTAACAGGTTTAGATGACGTTGCCGCCACAGTCAGACGTGCAGCCGTGCAGGGTTTAGGTTTTCGCCCTGATTTATCTACAGAATTAGATTTAGTAACGAGATTGCAACCAAGATTATACGATTTGAATCTTGACGTTTGTTGTGCAGCTGCGATCGCTCTTTCCCGAATGGGTACTGATGAAGCGGCGAAGTATTTATTTCAGGTGTTAATTTCACCTCATACACCACTGAAGCTACAATTAGAAATTATTCGGGCTTTAGTCTGGGTGGAAACTTTATCTGGTTTGGCATATTTGCAACAAGCATTCTATCAAACCACATCAGAGATATTATGGCAGGAAATGATCACAGTGTTGGGGCAAGTGCAAAAGCCCGATTTAATGACACCAGCCGCCGAAATTCTGTTGAATGTTTTACAGTCACAGCATTTAGTCACAGTGACAAATCCTTTTGGGGCTAAAATTAAAAGTGCGATCGCTTTAGGTTTGGGACAGTTAGGAAATCATCAAGCTGTAGAACCATTAATTTTATTGTTAGCAGATACCAATCAGATTGTGAGATTACACGCGATCGCCGCCCTGAAAAAGCTGGATGCAGAACTTGCATATCAACAATTACAACAATTAGCCCATAATTCCACACTCGCACCAGATTTGCAAACAGGATTAGCGATCGCTCTGGCAGAATGGTAACGCACGGAAAAAAATCTCCCACTGCTCAGAAATAACAGAGAGGAGATTGACAGTTAAAGTTCGTCAGGTGATCGGAATAGCTATCTATTTAGTATTAATCACCAATACTTTAATTCCTCCTAAAGATAGAGAAATATTACTTAGGGCTGGCTGAAGAAATCT
>NZ_JAYGHH010000002.1:88529-121084 GCF_034931045.1 Nodularia sp. UHCC 0506 | reverse complement strand
AAGCCCTACTTAAATTTTTTCATACATTCTGAAGGTGAGGTTACGGATGAAAATATTCTGCTGAAATTCTGAGCATTTGATAGGCGCAGCGCGATCGCCGGATTCGTCCAGAAGCGACCACTAAATACGTGTAATTATCTAGTGCGATCGCTGCTTGTATTCTTATTTCTACTACTTGTTACCTAGTATTTTTAACAAGACTTACGTCTACTTAGGGATGTAATAACTGATTTAGTGATGTTACAGTTTGAATATCGCCCCATTTGGTTGAATCATCAGTACAAAATGCCGATTATGGCAATATTTAGTAAGGAGTGAATGTGAATAATATTTTTTTTGTCTCCCATAAGCTACGCGAACACAAAGGTTTGTTTTACTTGCCCTGTGTAGCTGCTCTTGCAGTTTTGGGTCTGAGTTTGCCGGCTGTTGCTGAAACAGTAGATACTCAAATGCTAACTGATTCCTCTGTGAATACAACATCTTCCGAAGTTATTAGTTTACAGCAGTTTCCCAGCACTGAAACTCAGGAAGTGGCTAATAGAACAATCACACCTGTGCCGGGGACAGCCATAACTTCATCAGCAGCACTGATTCCTGAATCAAAACCGACTGCTCAATTTCAATTTCCTTCTACTCAGGTAGCACAAGCGGATATCGATTTTGGTAGACCTACTCGTGGCGGTAGAAGCTATATCGGTGTTGCTGGCAATATTGGTGTAGCTGGTGGTGACTCATCTTTAGGTGACGGTAATTTTGCAGTTATTAGTAAAGTGGGATTGACAAATAGCATATCTATAAGACCGTCAGCCGTGTTTGGCAACGACACCACAATTCTGCTTCCCATTACCTATGATTTAAATTTGCGTCAGGCAGATCCATTTGATGAACCCTTAGCGATCGCGCCTTATGTTGGAGTAGGTGCAGCGATTAAAACTGGTGGTGATTCAAGCACTGCTTTATTAATATCTGGTGGTATTGATTTTCCTCTAAATCCTCAATTTACGGCTACAGCTTCCTTGAATGCCGGATTTTTTGATGAGACTGATATCGGTTTGTTATTAGGAGTTGGTTACAATTTCACTGGTTTCTAATGACATGATCTAAAAAATAGAAGGCGAAAGTGATATTCACTTTTGCCTTTTGCATTTTATAACTTTCATTTTTTTACTTTTCATCAACCTGAGTAAATTATAAAAATTAAATGATAGTATAGCGGTTTTTATATAAATGAGAACAATATTGATAGCCTCAACTCTTGATGTCAGTAATTCAGCGTAGATAATTAAAGGTTTGTCGTCATGACTAAAATCCTGAATTAAGGGCTAAAGCCCTGACTACGAGCTAAATTGCCAAATTGACGCAACAGATTAACCAGTAATGCCACTTTCTAGGTGGGGATTTGGTCTAGATTTTTGCAGTAATTATTTTAGTTTGTATAATAACAAATAAATCTTTAATTGAAATCTAGCATATATATATATGAATAAACCTGACCAGTCATCTGATAACATCACAAACTTGGTGGCGGAAAAGCAAAAAGAAGCAGAACTCATACATGATGTGCTTCTACTGCTGCAAAATTTGATTTCTAGAGAAGAAACTACAATTAAGCTAGTATTGGATTCTCTTTATCATGTAGGCTCAAATAATCTAATTAACCAAAAGTTTCGTTCTCGGACTCTCAATAGAGGTCTGAAACTAATTTCTAGGACATCCAAGCCAGTATTCAGAATTTTGGCTTGGCGCTGGTTTCAAAAGAATGGTTCTCAATTAATTACTAACTGGCTGCAAAGCCAAGTCGCTTTTACCAGTACAGAGCAACCGCAAACAGCCAAAGCCGAATTAGTTCTAGATAATACCGATACAAACCTGAACTACCCTACCAAGCCTCAGTATCAGCTTCAAGAGGTGAAACATCTTCGCTACCAGGTGACATTACTTACTGGGATTTTAGCCGCAGTTGTGACTATATTCGGTGGTAGCTTTGTGTGGTTAGGTTATTCCCTGGAGCGATCGCATATGCAAAGAATTGTCGAATTACAAACTCAGGTAAAAACTCTAGAAGCTAGTGTCAATGAGCCATAGCCCACAAAGGTGGGCTGTTGAGTATAGCTGGATAACTTCTATTGAGGAGTAGGATTTACTTTGTCAATCACCTGAATTTTGCCATCTGCTTCTACAGTCCAAACATCGTAGACACCGACAACATCACCATTAGCATCAACATCAACGTTACCACTCGCCCCTTGATAGTTAATTTCTTGACCTTCTCGCAGTAACTTCAGACCCTCGCAGACATCAGTAACTTCTGTACCAGGTTCATTGGCCACTTCACGGATTTTATTAGAAATACCAACACCTGTGTTTTCCTGTGCCGCTTGTGCTGCAAGTACTAATAAAGCAGCAGCATCCCAAGCTTGGGGAGCGTATTCCCCTGGTGGATTGCCTTTTTTCTCTTGCCACAATTTGTTAAAGTCGGCTAATGCTTTCCCATCAGAACCGGGTACTGTACCCACCGCCCCAGCTAAGAGAAATCTCCCATCAGTACCTTTGCCTACTTGGTCAGGAAAAGTTGGCGATTTGACTCCATCTGTGAGCATAATTTGCACACCTTCAGTCAAACCTTGCTGGTAAGCAGTTTTGAGGAGGAGACTACCTGTTTCAGCATAAAGAACTGCGATCACTGCATCTGGTTTTCCCGCAAAAGCCGCAGCAGCTTCGGTATCAAATGTTTGGGCTTTAGGATCATAGCGCACAGGCTGATCTTTATTAATTACCGTTCCACCCAATTTTTCAAAAGTTTCTACAAAGGCTTTTTCAAACCCAACACCATAGTCGTTATTAATTACAACTGTAGAAACTCGCTTAAAACCTTTTTGATTAGCTAGTTGAGCTAATGCTAATGCCTGGTAGGTATCAGGAGGTGCAGTCCGCGCCCAAAAGCCTTTAAAATCTCCTTTTTGGGCTTTTTCTGTAAAAACTGGACTGGTACTACCAGGAGAAACCATCATCACTTGATTAGGTACAGCAACTGAGACAGCAGCAGTAGAAACGCTACTAGCAAAGGAACCAACTACACCAGCGACTTTATCCAGAGTTGCTAGTTTAGTCATCCCAGCTGCACCCGCTCTAGGATCTGTTTGATCGTCTACTTCTACGAGGGTAACTGGTTGGCCATTCACACCTTCGCAAGCGTTTACAGTTTCCACTAGTAAGGGAACTGAGCCTGACATTTGCTGTCCAATGGCGGCTAAATCACCGGTTGTAGGTAGTAAAGAACCAATTTTTAACCCTTGATTACTATCAACTGTGGTACTAGTGTTATCGGCATTTTCGCAAGCTCCCAAAAGGAAACCCGTTGCTAGAGTAGCTAGACTCAACGCTAAGGCAGTATTAATTTTTGGCATAGTTTACTTTCACTCCTCAGATATTTAGGAGCCTCAAAGTAAGATTCAAACTAGGTTTTTAGGTTAGCCCAATCTTAACAGGCTCTAAAGGATAAATAATAACATCTACCCAGAGAAGTAAGGCTTTTTACCAATACATCAATATTTATTGGTGTGTTTAATATTTAGTTTAACTAGTCCTGCCCAAACTTGAGTGATGGGTGAAGACTAGATTTAAATAACTGAAAACGGAGAGGGAGGGATTCGAACCCTCGGTACGGAGTTACCTGCCGTACAACAGATTAGCAATCTGTCGCTTTCGACCACTCAGCCACCTCTCCAGGTGGTCTACAGATAATAACGTTAGCAGACTTTTTCGAGTTAGTCAAGTCTGGGTGAGCAAATAATTCGTAATTCGTATTTCATAGACAAAAGCTATAGCAAAATGCTGAGTGCTGAGTAGAAACCAATTTGCTTCAAGGCTTTCAGCAATCAACAATGTTCTAACCTCCTTGGCGGTTGCTATAGTTAATTTATCAATGAAATGCCGTCAATTTTTCAGGTGTTCCCGAATTCATTTATGGTGTGCAGAACTTACGAATTACGAATTATTCTGACTACTGTCCTGATTAAAGCACTTGCGATCGCATCCACGCTACTGGCAAAGAACGTAATTTTTGCCATTGGGGTACGTAGGCACGCCGAGTAAACACATTGTAATCGTTGCGTTCAATTATGGTTAAAATTCGACTGTAATGCATGAGAGCTGCCCATACAGGCCAACGAGCATCACCAGATAGGTAAGTAATACCTCTTTCGGCTTTAGTATAAAACTGTCTAGCTCTGTTAATTTGAAACCGCATCAGGGAGCGCCAACGGTCATCAACTATACCTTTAAACAAATCTTGCTCGGTGTAATTGAATCGCGCCAAATCCTCTAAAGGAATATAAATTCGCCCCCGTTGTGCATCTTCGCCCACATCTCTGAGGATGTTGGTGAGTTGCTTGGCTATTCCCAAAGCTATTTCTTCCGCAGTGGGCATATAAGGCTGTTGTGTACAGTTCCACGGGGCGGTATTTCTGGTTTCATCCAAACCCATGACTGATGTTGACATTAAGCCAACAGTGCCAGCGACGCGGTAACAGTAGAGGTATAAATCCTCAAAGGTTTCATAGCGACTGCGATATAAATCCATTTGCTGACCAGCAATCATATCCCGGAAGGGCTGAATGTCCATTGGAAAGCGTCGAACAGTATCGGCCAAAGCTACATCATAGTTTTCGACTGGATGTCCAGCAAAAATTGATTCCAGCTGTTTTTCCCATAAATCTAGGGTTTCTGGAGTAGTCATGGCAGAGCCGGGGCCATCGACTAGTTCATCTGTGCGGCGACACCAGGCGTAAATCGCCCAAATAGCAGGACGTTTTTCTTCGCTCAGGAGCAAAGTGCTTAGGTAAAAAGTCGCGGAATACTTGGCTATAAGTTGCCGACAAAGTTTGTAGGACTCGTCTACAGAGACCAGCGTTTTCATGCGCGGAGGGGAATCAGGCAGTTGCAGCATTCGTTGCGGGCGGTCGGGTTGGCGTTTGCAGGTCTGAGGAATTTGCTACCGGTAGTGCTTCAGATATCGCTTGCGCTGTCAGCTTACCAGAGAGTACAGCACCTTCCATACTGGCTAAGTAGCGTTGCATGGTGTAATCCCCAGTCAAATAAAAGTTAGGGATGGGGGTTGTTTGCGAGGGGCGGTACTGTTGACGACCTGGGGTCGCTTTGTAAACTGAACGCGGTGTTTTCACTACATGATATTTCAGCAATTTCGCTGGTTTTTCTCCCCCAAAATGGTCAGGGAAGAGTTTTTCCAACTCAGCAATCGTGGCGGTAACAATTTCCTCATCCGATTTGGTGATCCAATCTTTTGCCGGAGCTAAGACTAATTCCAGCATCGAGCGCTCAGAATTAGCATATTCACGACAAGCATTGCTCATATCAGCATAAACGCTGAGGAGGGGCGATCGCGAAAATAGTAAGTGATCAATTTCTGTCAGTTTCCGGTCAAACCACAAATGTACGTTAATTACAGGTACACCTTCGAGGCCTTCTAGCTTCTGGAAACACTCTAATTGCTTCCAAGGTTCTGGGAGCATCACCTTCAGGGGGTCAACTGGCATAGCCGATACATACAAGTCAGCCGTTAAAACTTCATCTTCTGCCCCATTTAACCCTCTGAGCAAAAATCCTTTGACAGTGCCATCAGGGTTGAGCAAAATCTCTTTTAACGGAGCATTGAGGCGGACTTCACCACCGCCCTCGGTAATGTGGTCTACTATGGGCTGACATAATCGCTCTGTGGGTGAACCATCTAAAAACGCCATTTTTGAGCCGTTTTTTTCCTGGAGGAAGCGATTTAGAGCGGTGAGCAAAATAGTGGCAGAAATTTCATCAGGGCCAATAAAGTTAAGTGATTTGCACATAGCAATAAACACTTCGTCATTCACCCGTTCAGGAATGTTCTGTTTCCGTAACCACTCTGTCCATGAGTATTCGTCCATATCCTCAACGTATTTCTGCCCTTGAACCATTGCTGGAATCAGACCTAAGCCAAATTTAATTTTTTCTGGCCATGTCAGCATATCGTTGTTTCTCAGAATTGCCACTATACCATTTAAGGGGGCTGGCAAATCCGGAAAATCGAAGCGGCTGTAAGTTCCTGGCGCTTCGGGCTGGTTGAAAATCATTGAGTGTTCTTTCCACTGCAATCGATCTTCAATATCCAGTTCTTTAAATAGCTGCAACATATTGGGATATGCGCCAAAGAAGATATGTAGACCTGTTTCGTACCAGTCTCCATCTGAGTCTTTCCACGCCGCCACTTTGCCACCCAATACATCCCGGCGCTCCAAGACAATGGGAGTGTGACCTGCGTCTGTGAGATATTTCGCGCAGGATAGTCCTGCTAGTCCAGCACCCGCGATCGCTACTCGCATTTAAACTTACTGCCTTTCAATATTTTTTATCCTTTTGTCGTTCTCATTATACGTTGCAATCCGTTACATTTGGCAGGGATTGTGCGATCGCTTCTGCAAAAACTTCTCTCACAGGCAACTTTACTGAACTACATCAACAACATCAAAACACCGACCTCACCACCACTCCTGCCAGGAGATAATTCATAAGTTATCTATGAACTTTTTGAGATAAGTCTCAAATATCCTCACGATATACGTTATTTCATGCAATTTATTTAGTACAATTATACATAAACATATTTTTTATCGAGCTAGGATACAAAGCCTTTATTACTATTTTTGTAACAAAAACTACAAGTAATCAACAAAATATTCCTTCTCAATGTAGATTGGAAAACAAGTTAGGTTCGGGCAGACCCAAAGTAACGCTACTGGACTAGCAACCTCTACTCTATTTGGGGAAACCCTGATGGAGCAAGTAGTTAGAGTGAAAGTAGAATCCCCGTATCTTTAGACCGGGGAGCGTCAAATATGCTATCCAATAACAAGAATCAATTACAAACTACAACAATTATTTCATCTTCTATGCAAATACCTACTACAGAAAATTGGCCTAATTCTGATGGAATAGTATCGATGTTAGAACACATTACGCCGCTCATTCTTACTTATAATGAAGCTGCCAATATTGAACGCACCCTTGGGCATCTGAGTTGGGCTAAAAAAATTATAGTTATTGATAGCTATAGTACCGATACAACCCTGGAAATCCTTAACTCCTATTCCCAAGTCCAGGTATTTAAACGTAAATTCGATACCCACGGTCAACAATGGAACTATGGTTTAGAGCAAGTACAATCTCCTTGGGTACTGTCTCTAGATGCAGACTATATAGTTACAGATGAATTAATCTCAGAAATGTCTACCTTACCTGTGGATGGAGAAATTGATGGCTACTTTGTCAGCTTCAAGTACTGTGTGTTGGGCAAACCCGTTCGCAACACCAGAATACTCCCTCCCCGTCAAGTTTTATTTAAAAAAAGCAAAGCTATTTATATTGATGATGGACATACACAAGTTTTACAACTGACTGGTAAATCAGCTGTACTCTCTGCTTATCTCTACCACGACGATCGCAAACCGTTTAGTCGTTGGTTATGGTCACAAGAACGCTATACAGTGCTAGAAGCCAAGAAAATACTAGAAACCCCGATCACAGAACTTGATTGGGTTGATCGTATTCGCAGAAAAAAAATCTTGGCTCCTGGGATGGTCTTTCTCTATTGCTTAATTATCGAAGGCTGGATTTTTGATGGTTGGCATGGTTGGTATTACGTGTATCATCGTGTTTTGGCAGAAACTATCCTGGCAATTCGGATCATTGAGGCGGAGAAATTAAAGCGTGAGTGAAATTATTCTGGCTTATTTTAGTATCAATTAATACGAGTAGCAACACACATTAAAGTTAATGCCGCTTCTGGGGAATCAGGGTTTATACCTGATAGGATCTGAGCTAGACTATACTTCCAAAATGGTCTACCATAATTACCCTTTAATGCTTCTGCGCCTACCGTATGATTATGGGGGTAAACCTTAACTGTAAATCCCATCGGTTCTAGTATTTCATAGAACATTTCTGAGGTGACACCATCACAAGCTTTGTGATGTACCTCTGTTGCCAAACCCCAATATTGCTCATCTGTAGTGGAATGTCCCCCTCGTTTCATCCACTTATAAAGTGGCAGACGTAATTCCCATAATAGTGAACCTAAACCTTTGAACTGATAAGCACTTTTTTGGGGGTCATGATCTGTGATTAAAACCCCACCGGGACGTAGCAATTTAGCTGCTTCTTGCAAAACTTTTGCCATGTCATCGCAATGATGCAAGGAGGCGTTAATTATGACAATATCAGCAAACCCAGAAACAAAAGGTAAATTCTGAGCATCTGCTAGAACTGTTGTATATCCCAGTTGACGAGCCATTTTCAATGCGCCCAAAGAAACATCTACACCCAGTAACAACTGTGGTTCACCACAAAATTCTTTGAGAGAAGCATACACATTGCCAGGCCCACAGCCGATATCCACCACGACTTTATCCTGCCAACTACCAATCACCGCTTGCCACAACTCTATAAACTTTTCATCTCTGTGACAGGCTTGAAAGTAATTCCATCCCCATTCTGGATGCCCAAAATAGTAGCTGTTGGCTTGAATAGCTGGGGTTGGATTTAAAATATTAAAAATAATAATATCTTCATCCCAGCTATTAATTTCGTTTGGTTGAGCAAAATACTGTAAACAGGGTATATTTACTTGGTCTAACATATACTACAGTCCTTGTGTGTATTTTTACTTATTTTTGCGGTTTGCCAAATCCAAATATAGCAAACTATACTTGATTTACAGTTTTTTTATGTAAAAATTACAACAATTTTATGTAGATTCAGTGAAATTAGCATGAACTTATCCCAAAAAATTATACTTCCGTGAAATAAAATTAGCTAATGTGATAATTTGTATTTTTGCAGTATGTAGTTATACTAAGTTCAGGAAAATCTTATATAATGTTTAAATGATTTTCACTAAATTTGGAATCAACTACCAATGTTAAAAACAACTTTAAGGAATTATTATGCCGAACAAATTTACCATAAACTTGAACAGTCTAAATCGGCTTTAAAAAAAGAATTTACCACTGAGAACCGAATAAATACTTGTTATTTAGATGATTTATTAAATGTCGATGATGTATTAGACATCTATAACGCATTTCCCGAAAAAGAAAACTTATTGCAGTTAAAAGACCTGAGAGAATATAAATATGTTGGCATACAACTAGATAAATACAATCCTATTTTAGAAGAAATTATCTATGCGTTTCAGGATACTAGAGTAGTTAAGCTGATTGCCGAAATAACTGGAATTGAACAATTAATGCCAGATGAATACCTTTATGCGGGTGGCGTTAGCCTGATGGAATATGGCTGTTTCTTAAATCCTCATTTGGATAATTCTCATGATAAAGATATTAATAATTATCGTGTTTTGAATTTATTATATTATGTAACTCCTGATTGGCAAGAAAACTATGGTGGGAATCTAGAACTTTGGGATCAAGGTTTAAAGCAACCGTGTAGAACTATTCATAGTAAATTCAATCGCCTAGTTATTATGGTTACTAATAGAAATTCTCTGCATTCTGTTAGCCCAATTAATTATCATGCTCGACGTTGTTGTGTCTCTAATTACTACTTTTCACCGACACCTGCGGAGGAAATAAATTATTATCATGTTACTTCTTTTCGAGGTCGCCCAGAACAAAATCTGAGAGATATAGTATTGAGAGGAGACGCGAGCCTACGAAATTTGGTACGTAAAGTCTTTAAAAATAGCATTAAAAAGCCTCATTTTTATAGAAAATCATGATGCAATCAGAATGTTGGTCAGTGTTTAAAAATCTGGTATAAATTATGATAGTATTTTATTTCCTGAGAGTTTAAATTCACAGTTGTTGATACATAATCACAGGTAAAGTACTATGGCAACATCTCAAAAGCTAGAACGTTTTGGGCATCATCTGATACTTGGTATTTCAGGCACTTCATTGAGTGATGATGATAAACGTATATTGAGTGAATTAAAACCAGTTGGAGTCATATTTTTTGCTAAAAATTTTTTGGATGGTATGCCTTATGGAGTTTGGCTAGAAAGCTTTCAGAATCTGAACGACCAAATAAGAGAATATACTGAACGTGATTCTATGTTTATGACATTAGATCACGAAGGGGGAAGGATAATTCGGACACCGTTACCAATTACCCGATTTCCTTATGCTTTGTTGTTGAGATCGCACGCACGTGAAGTAGCAAAAGCTACAGCTATAGAACTAAAATCCCTGGGCATAAATTTATCGTGGTCCCCTGTAGCAGATATTTTTTCTCATCCTCAAAATCCGATTATCGGGACTCGTGCCTTTGGTTGCAATCCAGAAACAACTGCTAAAGGTGTTTGTGAATACTACAGAGGACTTCAGGAATCGGAAATTTTAGGATGTGCTAAACACTTTCCTGGACATGGAGACACCAGTAAAGATTCTCATATTGAATTACCAGTACTCAATCTCACTCTAGAAGAACTACGGACTCGTGAATTGATACCATTTAAAGCACTGATTAAAGAGCAAATTCCTGTCATCATGACAGCTCACATTCTGTTTCCCAAAATAGACCCGCAATTTCCCGCAACACTTTCCCAAAATATCTTGAAGAAGATACTCCGGGAAGAATTGGGGTTTGAAGGAGTGGTTGTATCCGACGATCTTGATATGAAAGCTGTTTCAGATATGTTTACCCAAAGTGGGACAGTAGCGCAAGCCTTGACTGCGGGGTGTGATTTGTTTATTGTCTCGCGTAATATTAATTCATTATCTATTGAATATACCTATCAAATGGCTGAAGATTTTGCTGATTCCTTAAGCAGAGGTAGCCTGAATGAATCAGTTGTTGACACAGCTAGAGACAGAATCGAAAAACTACTGGCGGTAACTCCCCAATATATGATTCATGTGCTGAATAAAAATATACTACAGAAACACGCTGAACTAGCGATCGCTTGTTGTTACTAAAGAAGTGGGTTGTTAATTAGGATTTGCTGTTCGTGTTGCCGTCGTGGAAGTAGGGAACAGGGAATAGGGAATAGTTTCAGCTATCTATTTTATATTTATTCAGCAAGCCTTATTTACGAATTACGAATTACGTTCGCGTAGCGTTTCCGCAGGAAATATTACGAATTACGAATTACGAATTACGGCAAAAACCGATCTAAGGCAGCTTTTAACTGTTGAATTTCCACTTCCATATTGCCTTCTTGAGCTGCTCTAGCAATACACTCAGTTAAATGTTCATCTAAAACAATTCTCGCCACCTTATCCAAAGCGCCCCGCACAGCCGCAATTTGTAATAAAACATCAGGACAAGGGCTATCATGCTGCACCATTGTTTTAATACCACGGACATGGCCTTCTATCCGAGATAGACGATTAACAATTTTCCGGATTGACTCTTCACTATGAACGTGAGGATGGGCCGATTTTCCATGATCATGGGTATGATTTGTCGGCTCCTCTACATCTGGATGGTGGGATGCCGGCAAAGATTTTTTAGCTAATCGGTTTGATCCGTTCATGGGTTCATGTTGCCAAAGCACTGGTAGTATTAAGCCTAGCCTAGAAGATAATTGGTATGAAAAAAACTATGTTTGCCAATTAATGATAGCTTTGATTAAATGACTACAGGGTGAAACCCGAACCTTTAAAGGGCGAATCTCCTTAATAGCTATTATCATAAGTATTATATTACTTTTTATTACAGGTCGTTTCCGGCGGACAATCTGCCATGCGGTCAAAATAATTGTAAAGAGATTTTTAGACAAAAACTAGACTTCCATATTAGGTTGCAGTTATGCGATTTTCCCAAATATCAAGTTCTATCGGTCAATTCAGTTCTTATATGTTAGCCGTACTTCTTGGAGTTACGCTAACCGTCAGCACTTGGCAGGTATTGCCTTCTCAAGCCGAACCCGCACCTTATGCTGAGACTACTGTCGCCCAGCAATCACCGGCAAATGCGGCTATAGGTAGCACTAGCTTCGTCACAGCGGCCGTAAATCGGGTGGGGACAGCAGTAGTCAGGATTGATACTGAACGCACTATTACTCGTCGGATAGACCCATTTATGGAAGACCCATTCTTCCGACGATTTTTTGGTGATGGTTTCCCTCAACAGATGCCTTCTGAACAGTTGCGTGGTCTAGGTTCGGGGTTCATTATTGATAAAGGTGGTTTGGTTTTGACCAATGCCCATGTAGTGGATAAAGCTGATAAGGTAACAGTCCGCCTCAAAGATGGTCGCACTTATGAAGGTAAAGTTCAAGGAATTGATGAAGTCACAGATTTAGCAGTTGTTAAGATTAACCCTGATAAAGATTTACCTGTTGCGGATTTGGGTTCTTCCGATGCAGTACAAGTGGGAGACTGGGCGATCGCAGTGGGTAATCCGTTAGGATTTGATAATACCGTGACTTTAGGCATTGTCAGCACCCTGAAACGTTCTAGCGCCCAAGTGGGAATTGCTGACAAACGCTTAGACTTTATTCAAACCGATGCGGCGATTAATCCTGGTAATTCCGGGGGGCCATTATTGAATGAACGGGGCGAAGTCATTGGAATTAATACGGCTATTCGTCCTGATGCAATGGGTATTGGTTTTGCGATTCCTATTGATAAGGCTAAAGCGATCGCTTTGAAATTGCAACGTGACGGCAAAGTTATTCACCCATATTTAGGTGTGCAAATGGTAACTTTAACCCCTGAACTAGCAAAGCAGAATAATACTGACCCCAATTCTCCAATTCAAATACCAGAAATTAATGGCGTTTTGGTGATGCGTGTTGTACCTGATTCCCCAGCTGCATCGGCGGGTGTACGTCGTGGGGATGTGATTGTGCAAATTGATCGGGAACCTGTCACCAGTGCTGATAAATTACAAAATCTGGTAGAAAATAGTCGCCTTGGTCAGTTGTTACAGGTGAAAGTTCAACGCGGTAATCAGATACAGCTGCTTTCCATCCGCACGGCTGAGTTACGAGATCCTGTTTAGAAGTAAGTAGAGACGTGATTTATCGCGCTTTAATTTATCGCGTCTCTACAAAATCCACTATATTTATGTCTTTATGCTTTACAGAAGGTTTGGCCGCACAGAATTACAGATGCCTGTTTTTTCTTGTGGCGGAATGAGATATCAGTTCAAATGGCAAGATGTTCCTAATTCCGAAATTCCTGCGGATAATCAGGCAAATCTAGAAGCGACTATTTGCAAAGCTCTGGATGTGGGAATTAATCACATTGAAACTGCCCGTGGTTATGGTACATCAGAAATGCAATTGGGGCAAATATTACCCAAGTTTCCCCGTGATAAATTAATTGTCCAGACAAAAGTTAGCCCGGTTGCGGAGGCTGAAAAATTTCGGCAAACATTTGAACAATCACTGCAAAATCTCCAGTTAGATTATGTTGATTTACTGGGAATACATGGTATTAATCATGCTGAATCTTTCGATAATACTATGCGTCCCGGTGGATGTTTAGAAATAGCGAGACAATTGCAAAAAGAGGGGAAAGTAAAATTTATTGGCTTTTCTACTCATGGGTCTAAAGATTTAATTTTACAAGCAATTAATACTAACCAATTTGATTATGTTAACCTGCATTGGTACTACATTAATCAAGGGAACTGGGAAGCAATTACAGCCGCTAATAGTCATGATATGGGGGTATTTATTATTAGTCCTTCAGATAAAGGAGGGATGCTATATAAACCACCGCAAAAATTAGTTAATCTTTGCACTCCCTTAAGTCCGATGGTGTTTAATGATTTGTTTTGTCTGAGTCATCAAAATGTACATACTTTAAGTTTGGGTGTAGCCAGACCTGAAGATTTTGATGAACATCTCAAAACTTTAGATTACTTAGATCGGGCGGAGGAAGTTTTGCCGCCAATTTTGAGTAAGTTAGAACAAGAAGCGATCGCCACTTTAGGGGAAGATTGGGTAAAAACTTGGGAAACTAATTTACCCACCTTTGAGGAAATACCGGGACAGATAAATGTTCGTGTGATTTTGTGGTTGTTGAATTTAGCGATCGCCTACGATTTATTAGATTACGCCAAAATGCGCTACAACTTATTGGGTCATGGTAGCCACTGGTTCCCTGGTAATAAAGCAGACAATTTAGACGAAATAGACTTGAGTAAATCTCTGGCTAATAGTCCCCACGCGGATAAAATTCCGCAAATGTTAGCCAAAGCCCATCAAATGTTAGCAGGTGCTGAAGTTAAGCGGTTATCGAAGTCTTAGGAATTGGGGATTGGTGATTGGTGATTGGGAAGTTATGTCTTCTCCCCCCTGCACCCTGCACCCTGCCCCCCTGCCTCTTCCCCCCTGCACCCTGCACCCTGCCCCCCTGCCTCTTCCCCCCCTGCACCCTGCACCCCTGCATCTTCCCTTGGCATTACTAGCACTTTATCAACGCGATTTCCATCCATATCCATGACTTCAATCCGCATCCCACGCCATTGAAAATAGTCGGCTGCTGCTGGGATACGTCCCAGATGATTGATGACAAAACCACCTAATGTCTGATAACTTCCTCTTTCGCTGATTTCCCACTCTTCCAAATTGAAAAGTTCATAAAATTCATCTATATGCAACATCCCATCCAATAACCAGGAACCATCCTCTCTTTGTATGGCTTGTGGTTGTTCTTCTCCCGGTTCTTCAGGAACATCACCGACAATTTCGCTCATGATGTCGTTGAGAGTCACCAATCCTTGAATGACACCATATTCATCTACAATCAAAGCCATGTACGTAATGGTTTGTTTGAAGAATTCCAAAACTTTCAAACCATGAGTAATTTCTGGCACATAGACTGGTTGCCGCAATCCGGTTGTTAAGTCCATTGGTTCATTGCGAAAACACCTAGCTAATAAGTCGGTAACTGCAATTATACCTATGACATTATCTAGTCCTCCCTGACAAACTGGATACCGGGAATAGGCACTTTCCATGATTTTTTCACGGTTTTCTGCCAGAGAGTCCTCTAAGTCTAACCAAACAATATCAGGACGGGGTGTCATAAAGGAACTGGCAGGGCGATCGCCTAAACGAAATACTCGTTCAACCATATCTTGTTCCGCTTCCTCAAAGGTTCCGGCTTCTGTGCCTTGTTCGATTAAGATTTTAATTTCTTCTTCAGTAATTGGGGGCTGAAGATAGGGTGTCATACCCAATCCTCGCAAGATGATATCTGTAGAAGCACTGAGGAAATATACCAACGGTGAAGCAAGGGCAGCTAGGGCTTTCATGGGAATAGCTACAAACGCGGCAATTCCTTCTGGGTTATTTAATGCCAGCCGTTTTGGGACTAATTCACCAATAATCAGGGACAAATAGGTAATGACGAGAACTACTACTCCGAAAGCGATCGCTTCACTATAAGGTGCTAAGAAGGAAATCAACCGTATATATACTGCTAGTTGAGCAGCAATTGTGACTCCGCCAAAAGCACCTGTGACGATACCGATGAGGGTAATTCCTATTTGAATTGTGGATAAGAAATGATTTGGCGACTCAGCCAGTTTTAATGCTGCCAGTGCTTTGGCATTTCCTTGATTGGCCAGCTGTTGTAGCCTGACTTTGCGTGCCGAGACAACTGCCATCTCAGACATAGAGAATACACCGTTGGCAAGAATTAGCACCAAAATGATCAAAATTTCAAAAGTAATGGAGGACATCTTTGAGAATTGCCACTAATCACAGCGAATGTAGCTCATCTTTTAGTATTTAGTCATGATCGGAGTTTTGACGATGATTGATTAACCACAGATATAAATATGGATAATTTGTAACCAACGATGGGGAAAGGCGATAAGACTCTTAAAATGGTGAATATAAACTAACTCTAATTTTTCTTATTTTTAACGACTTCCTCCTGTAGTAAAACTTATGGCATTTTCTTCTATTGTGCGTGCCTTGGCGCGATCGCCTCTGAGTAATGAATTACTTTCTAAGCTAAATCGCCAACAAGAATTGCGGTTAAATGGCATATCTCGCCTACCTAAAGGTCTAGTAGCTTCGGCGTTAGCGCAAAATTCTGGCAAGAATTTGTTGGTAGTAGTTCCCACTCTGGAGGAGGCCGGACGCGCTTTTGCACAGTTGGAGGCGATGGGGTGGCACACAGTCCATTTTTACCCGACTTCTGAAGCCTCTCCTTACGAACCCTTTGACCCGGAAACGGAAATGACCTGGGGACAGATGCAGGTTCTAGCCGATTTAATTAATGGGAATGGGGAATCAAGCCAAAATCCCACCGTGCAGCGTTCCTTGGCAATTGTAGCCACGGCTGGGGCGTTACAACCCCATTTGCCTCCACCAGCAGCTTTTACACCGTTCTGTCTGACTGTGAAGCGGGGGATGGAATTTGATTTGGATACCTTCGGCGAGAAAATCACGACTTTGGGCTATGAACGCGTGCCACTGGTGGAAACAGAAGGGCAATGGAGTCGGCGCGGTGATATTGTCGATGTCTATCCGGTTTCGTCAGAAATGCCGGTGAGATTAGAGTGGTTTGGGGATGAAATCGAGAAAATCCGCGAATTTGATGCCGCAACTCAACGTTCTGCCCTTGACAAAGTTGACCAAATTACCCTGACTCCTACTAGTTTTGCGCCTATTGTTTCGGAAGCACTTAAAGATAGTGCTGAGTTAAAGACTGAAAATTCGGAACTTTTAGAAGGTAGTCGCAGATTTTTAGGGTTGGCTTTTAAACAACCTGCATCACTTTTAGATTACTTAAGTGAAAATACTCTGGTTGCTGTGGATGAACCAGAACAGTGTCATGCACATAGCGATCGCTGGGTGGAAAATGCGGAGGAACAATGGGGACACTTCGACAAGCTCAGTGCATCGCTAGCGACTGGAGAAGAATTGCCGAAAATTCACCGTTGTTTTGATGAATGTCTGGCTGATGTGACTAAATTTCTCACTATATATCTATCAGAACTTTCTGAGGAAAACAGTGGCATAAATTTGGCGAGTCGGTCGTTACCTGTGACACCGCACCAATTTAATAAACTAGCACAAACACTGAGAACAGAGCGCGATCGCAATTTCTCCATTTGGCTGATTTCTGCCCAACCTTCTCGTTCTGTATCTCTCCTCCAAGAACACGATTGTCCGGCGCAATTTATCCCCAATCCCCGCGACTACCAAGCAATTGACAAATTACAAATTAACCACACACCTGTCGCCCTAAAATATTCCGGTTTAGCTGAACTCGAAGGCTTTATTTTGCCGACATATCGGCTAGTAGTCGTCACAGACCGGGAATTTTACGGACAGCATTCTTTAGCTACACCAGGATATATCCGTAAACGTCGCCAAGCCAGTTCTAAACAAGTAGACCCGAATAAGTTGCGTCAAGGTGATTATGTCGTTCACAGAAGTCACGGAGTCGGTAAATTTGTCAAGCTGGAAAGTTTAACGATTAATCATGAAACTCGTGATTATTTGGTAGTACAGTATGCTGACGGGATTCTCAGAGTTGCAGCCGATCAAGTTGGTTCTTTATCCCGATTTCGCCGCACAGGAGATAAAGCCCCAGAATTACACAAAATGACTGGTAAGGCTTGGGAGAATACGAAGAACCGAGTTCGTAAAGCCATCAAAAAGTTAGCGGTGGATTTGCTGAAACTTTATGCAGCCAGATCCAAGCAAGAAGGCTATACCTATCCTCAAGATATGCCTTGGCAAGAAGAAATGGAAGATTCTTTTCCCTATCAAGCCACCACCGACCAGCTAAAAGCTGTGCAGGATGTCAAACGGGATATGGAAAGCGATCGCCCAATGGATCGTTTAGTCTGTGGTGATGTAGGATTTGGTAAAACCGAAGTAGCAATTCGGGCAATTTTTAAAGCTGTCACCGCCGGGAAACAAGTTGCACTGTTAGCACCAACTACCATTCTGACTCAGCAACACTACCACACTATCAAAGAACGTTTTGCTCCTTATCCAGTTACCATTGGCTTACTCAATCGTTTCCGCAGTGCTGAAGAACGCCGCACAATTCAAAAGCGATTAGCCACCGGGGAATTAGATATAGTCGTCGGGACACACCAACTTTTAGGTAAAAATGTCACCTTTCGAGATTTAGGACTGTTGGTGGTGGATGAAGAACAACGATTTGGGGTGAATCAAAAGGAAAAAATTAAAAGCTTGAAAACTCAAGTGGATGTGCTGACACTTTCCGCCACTCCCATTCCCCGTACCTTATATATGTCTTTATCGGGGATTCGAGAAATGAGTTTAATTACCACACCACCCCCCACCAGAAGACCAATTAAAACGCACCTATCGCCATTAACCCCGGAAATTGTCCGCAGTGCTATTCGTCAAGAATTAGACCGAGGAGGACAAATATTTTATGTAGTTCCACGAGTGGAAGGCATTGAAGAACTGACAACCAATTTACGAGAAATGATACCGGGGGCTAGGTTTGCGATCGCTCATGGTCAAATGGATGAAAGCGAGTTAGAATCAACCATGCTGACTTTCAGTAATGGTGATGCAGATATTCTGGTTTGTACCACAATTATTGAATCTGGTTTAGATATTCCGCGAGTCAACACCATTTTAATTGAAGATGCTCACCGCTTCGGTTTATCGCAATTATACCAATTACGGGGACGTGTAGGACGTGCCGGCATTCAAGCACACGCTTGGTTATTTTATCCCCAGCAAAGAACTTTATCAGATGCAGCACGGCAACGATTACGGGCGATTCAAGAATTTACGCAACTCGGTTCTGGCTATCAGTTAGCAATGCGTGACATGGAAATCCGGGGTGTGGGTAACTTGCTAGGTGCAGAACAATCGGGTCAAATGGAAGCTATCGGCTTTGATTTGTATATGGAAATGTTGGAAGAGGCGATTCGAGAAATTAGAGGACAAGAAATACCCAAAGTTGATGATACACAAATTGACCTCAACCTCACAGCATTTATTCCCTCCGATTACATTCCCGACCTGGATCAAAAAATGAGTGCCTACCGTGCAGTGGCGGTGGCGAAGTCTCTAGAAGAATTAAAATATATCACGGCCGAGTGGAGCGATCGTTATGGGGCGTTACCAGTTCCAGCGAATCAACTTTTACGCGTGATGCAACTCAAACAGTTAGCGAAAAAGTTAGGATTTAGCCGCATTAAACCGGAGAATAAGCAGCACATTGTCTTAGAAACCCCGATGGAAGAACCTGCTTGGAATTTACTAGCAGCGAATTTACCGGAACATTTGAAAACGCGTTTTGTTTACTCTCCCGGTAAAGTGACAGTACGCGGTTTAGCAGTGTTGAAAGCTGACCAACAATTGCAAAGTTTGCTAGATGCGATGAATAAAATGCAAGGTGCTGTTGCAGAGGCGGTTGTTGTGTGAATAGTAGTTAAGCAATAACTATTTTTGGGTGGAGATATGATTGAAAGGTTAATGTTAAGCTTTGATCACCCAAGTAGCTGTTATTTATTGAATATGCTGTAGTTGGAAAGGTGTTTTATGAGGACCGCCCACAATTCGTGAAGAGTTTGACGGCTAAGACATGGTTAGAGAGTAAAGGTAGGGGATAATTCCTAAAGGAATACGGCAATGAAAATTAAAGTCAAAAATCTTGGTGCTTTAAAGCAAGCCGAATTCACACTGGGCGACATGACAATCATTTGTGGCGGCAATAATACAGGTAAGACCTATGCTACTTATGCGTTGTTCGGCTTTTTGTATACTTGGCGGCGAATGTTTTCTATTCCAATCAGTAGCGGGAAAATCGAGCAGCTCCTGGCGAACGGCGTAATTCGTCTTGATATACAAGAATACGTTAAACAGTCCGAACAAATTATTTCTAAAGGATGTCAGGCTTATACCCAGCAATTACCAAAAATTTTTGCAGCACAAGCAGAACGATTTAAAGAAACAGAGTTTCAAATAAGCCTGGACAGCCAAAATATTAGTTTAGCCAGCAAATTTGATCGTAAAATTAGCTCCGGAGAAGTATCACTTTTCTCTATTACTAAAACTGAAGAAAGCACAGAATTAGTTGTAACTCTACTTGTTGAAAAAGAAAAAGCAATAATCCCTATTGACATCCTTGAGCGCATCATTGCCGATGCCTTCAAAGATATTATTTTCGTTCAGCTTTTTCCTCGCCCTTTCATTGCTAGTGCCGAACGAACTGGTGCAGCCATTTTTCGCAAGGAGCTGAATTTTGCCCGCAATCGCTTGCTTGAAGAAATGGGTCAGGCTGACAAGAATATCGATCCAATGGAGCTTCTACTTAAAGATTATGATGATTATGCCCTGCCAATCAAGACGAATGTGGATTTTACCCGAGGAATTGAAACCCTTGTCAAAAAGAGCAGTTTCATTGCCGAAAACCATGCTGATGTACTGGTAGATTTCGCTGATATTATTGGCGGTGAGTACACTGTCAACCGCAACGATCAACTTTACTATGTTCCGAAGGGTAAACGGGTCAAGCTTTCTATGGATGAAAGTTCTAGTGCAGTGCGTTCTTTACTAGACATTGGCTTTTACCTGAGACATGAAGCTCAACTTGGCGATTTACTGATGGTGGATGAACCCGAACTGAACTTACACCCTGAAAACCAGCGTCGGGTTGCACGGTTATTTGCCCGACTGGTGAACCTCGGTATTAAGGTTTTTATTACCACCCATAGTGACTATATTATCAAAGAACTGAATACGCTGATCATGCTCAACCACGATAAAACTTATCTCAAGCGAATTGCTGAAGAAGAAGGTTATCGAACAACAGAACTAATTGCTTCTAAAAAAATCAAAGTTTATATTGCGGAAGAAGCAACAATAAAACTAGAGGGTAGTAAAAGGAAGACAAAAACTAAATGCCAAACCCTTACACCAGCCGACATCGATCCAGAACTGGGTATTGAAGCTCGCAGCTTTGATAAAACCATCGAAACGATGAACCGGATTCAGGAAGCGATTGTCTGGGGAGAGGCGTAATGTCTGATATTGCTATCCTCAAAGAGATGATCAAGGAAACGGCTACAGTATCATTAGAAGATGATCCCTATGGCAAAAATTTAGAAGATGATACCTATGGAAAAAATCAGGTCATCCTCAGAGAGCCTCCACCAGCCAACTACTATGTAACGATTAAGGGGATGCCCGATGATGATGATGTGATAATCATCAATGCAGATAAATTTAAGTCACCGGATACAGTTTTTAAAGGAAATCGTGGCGAATGCAAACGTGCGGATTTTGTCATTGTTGCTAATACTAACAAAAAGAAGATCATCCTCTGTATTGAGATGAAGGCAGGGAAAGGAGGATCGCAAACAGACATCAATGAACAACTCAAAGGAGCGCAATGTTTCGTTGCTTATTGTCGGGAAATTGGTCAGTCCTTTTGGGCGCTGCCAAATTTTCTCAAGGGTTATGAGTATCGTTTTGTCAGCATCAGAAACATTACACGCAAGACACAAACACGTATTGACCCCAATCACGACTTGCCCTCAAATATAAAGATGCTAAAAAAAAGCGGATCATCTTTTCAATTTAATGATTTAGTCCAAGGTAAAAGATAATAATCTTGCATCAAGACTTTTTTGAATTGCCTTACACTATACCTTGACATCAAGACTCATTATTTTATCACAATATCATCACTGATTGTTTGTTTGTAGACAATTTCCTATTGTTAGTTATGAACAAGCGATCGCCTTGAAAATACACCCTTTTATAATAATTAGTGCGATCGCCTTTTCCTGATTAGGAGATTCTGTCTATTGTTCCTACTCCTTAAGAACTTGTGCTAACAATTCTGGTGCAATCCGAAATCCGGCTTGAGTTATTAGGTTATCAATCACAGGTTGCAACGATTCCAGTTCACCAGCTTGTTTAGCACGTAGCAGGACTCCCAGAATACCTATTACCTTCAACCCCAGAGATTTAGCTACTTTCCTCCCCTCACGCTCATCTAGCAGTATCCAATCTGCCTTAAGTTCAATTGCAAGAGCGATCGCTTCAGCTTCTCCTTTGTCCAAAGTTTGCTTTAATAGTTGAGTCAATGGCTGATCACTCATCTCAATAACCCGAATCCATCCAGCCGAAATTGCTTCACTAATTGCTTGAGATCCCGGTCGCTGTTCACCAATTTTCAACTCATGGAGTACGGTACTTGGAATCAGAATTTCACCAAACTGCTGATGCAAAAGATTAAGCTGACCAACAATAGCTAAATTCAAAATTGGTGACGTGTTACTAACTACGAGCATAATTTAAATCATCGTCTAATTCTTCACCACCGTAGTGTCGTAAAACTCCACGCCGACCGAGTAATTGCCCAAATTCATATTTATCCATTTGCGCCAGTTCTCGTGCTTTGCCAAATGATAGGATATCTTGTGCATAGAGAGCGATCGCTAATTCTTGCAGCAACTCCTGCTCAATACGCTGTTCAGGTAAACGAATGGCTTGCACAATGGAATCAGAAATTGAAATCTGTAGTCCCATCTTCTTTAGGTTGATTCACAATTGATCTATTACTATCATGCTATACCAAGTAATATCAAAATTCTGGTGTTGTAGCGAAGGTTACTAGCAGTCCCTAAACAGAAATCTTTTGCCGCAGCAGGTGATTTGTTAGATACTGATAATTTGTAGCCAATTTATTCAAACGGGTGTAGAGTAGTTGAGATCATTTATCTCATCCTCACCTTTAAAGCATCCATCTATGGATAGAAAAACCAAGTGCCTGTTATTGCTCGTTTTTTCCTGTAGTCTAACTGGTGTAATTCTAGGCGGTACATCCAGTTGGGCAGAAAGTAATCTTTGCTTACAATCAGAGACAGTAACGAGCGATTGTCTACAACAAAATCCCATACAAAAAACTATCCAAGGCATGAGTACAGGTTTAGTAGCAGGAGTAGGTGCGGCTGCCGGTGCAGCATGGAATGTCCGTCATGAAGATTAATTTTTAATTTGTGCGGCAACATCCCCATTTTATATCAAAAATTTCCCAGCAAAAATGTATAAAACGTCTCTAGAAAGGTTCTAGAAAAAGCATATTTCAATTACATTGATGTTTTAGAATCTGAATATTTGAGCAACGCCCAGGCGTTGCTCTGTTCTTGGAAGCAGTGGCTTCTAAGCTGTGGACATTTATCCCACATTAAAGTTAAAAAGTATAATTTCGCTCCCGCACCCACAAACTAACGGGTACAGCATTACCTTGAGGGTCTACTTTGACTCTCACCGTAATTGGTCGGATTTGTCTACCTCTATTTCTTCTAGTTCGCTGGACACTTTGGAAGATATCGTTACTAATTTGCTGCCGTTGTTGTTCTGGAAGGTAGTATGTTTCTACTCCATAGATAATAGCATTATCTTGATACACCCCTCTCAAAGCTACTTGATTACTAGGGAGAGATTCAGGCAAATTGCTACTTACTCGTACTGGTCTCCAAGGGCTGGGAACACCACGACCAGAAGAAATTCGTTGCTCTTGCAAAATCACGTACAAGTTAGTTCCTGATAAAAGTTGTCTGTTTCTTCCTTGATTTCTCCTGAGTAAATCATCCCAACCACGAAGTCTTCTTAAATTTTCCACACGGGATATGTTGTATTCCAGTTGTAGGGAAAAGTCCTGAACAACATTTTGAGGGTCTTGAGGCAATGTTTGCAGAATGACATCCCTACCCGCGATGTTAGTATACATTGCTTGAGTAGGAACTGCGAGAATTATTCCCGTTTGGATTAACAGGGGAACTAATAGCCGCCAAAAAGGTAGCTGTTTGTTCGCTTTTTGTTCAGTAGCAATGAGGTAATCTCGAAAAGTCAGCTTTTCGGAGAATTCAGCTTCTGGGGATAATGTTTTAAATGATTTATTTCCACTCGATTCAGAGGAATTACTTCTCATGAGCGTAGTCCTAAAATGAAGGGTTATTTTTCACAAATGTGTCTGGTTAAATGACCAGAATTAGGACTGACGCAGAGATCCTCTAAAAAGGCTCAAACACAGAGATTATACCAACTACTATCGGTAAACAGAAAGAAGTTACCCATTTGAAATGCTCAAACCCTTACAGAACTGTAATTACGAATTACGAATTACGAATTACGAATTACGAATTAGATCCCACGGGTCGGCGACGTTCAAACCAAAGTCCAGCGCTAATTAATGCCGAACCGCATAAAACAAAGACAAGTGACCGAAAAAGTATGTCGGTGTCGTATTCTAGCACACGGCTAATAATTTGCAGCGTTAACAATAGCATACCGCCCCAGAAGGTGTTTCTGTTATTTAACTTTAGTCCTTCTCGGATTAGCCCTGATGCCAAAAATGCTAAAAGGACATTGAAGATGAAACCGCCTAATTCATCAATGCGTGTGATAGCGAGATGCCAAAAAGGTGTAATGATGATGAAAGCCAAAAAAGTGGTGACAACAGCAATAGTGAAAATCACTTCCCGGCGAGGAGGGTTATTTCTCAGGCGCAGCAGCGACAACCATTGTAATACTGCTAAACCACTGAGAACCCCTAAATCGATTACAGGCAGAGTCATGAACAGGTTATTTGTGCTGGTTGGCACAAAGGAATTCAATGTTGGGGCTACCCATTGCCAACGAAAGGACAAGGCATAAAACACCAAGCTAAAAAATATCAATGCTAGGTTACGGGCCAGAGGTTGAAATAACCTGTAATTAACTGTCGGGAACAACAAATCGTCATAACTCCAGAATAATGCAGGTGGCAGTGCAAAAGCAAAAGATGCCACCCAAGGAGCCATATTAGAATAGTTCAGCAGTGGTAGAGGATTGAGATTTAACTGCAAAGTCCCAGCAAAAACTAACGCTGCTAAGGCAAAAATCCAGCGCGAGCGACAAAAATATGCTAAGGGTACAAATAGTAACCACGATAACAGAGGCATATGTCGAACTAACAAACGCACCCAATTGAAGTCGCCCGGAGAAAATGACAAGTCTCCTCTTCCCATCCAATACCCGATTTGAATGAGGATAATTGCCATAAATCCCAAGGAACTTAAAGACAGACTGTAGGCCATAGCCAAAACACCAAATCCCCAAGCAAAAAACAGTTGCGTCATAGAACCGTTAATGTTGAAAATCTGTGCCATTAGGAGTATGTTTGCGCCTAAAATAAAAGCGCTGAGGATTAGTAGTCCTTCTCCTAGTATACGTTTGCCTTGCTGCTGTCTATTCTTTTCGTTGTTGCTTGATTTAGCTTGATTCCATGTGGAAAAACCAGTGATGCTGGTGGAGATAAACAAACTCATCATCAAGATAAATTTGACTTCTCGTGACCATGTTTGCCAGTTTGCTGCTACAAAGGTAAGTATACCTAAACACAAAAGGATACTACCTATAGAAACCACCATGACCACAAAGCGATCGCGTGTTGCTGCTTCTAAGTTATTAAATCGATAACGTTGTCCCAGGTCTTCATATTGCGAAGCACTAATGAGTCCTTCATCTCGCCATAATTGTGCTTCTCGGCGTAATTTTTGCGGAAAATCGTCTAACATTTATGACCATCTCCTTTGCAGAGCTTTAGCGTGGTAATCATCTTGAGAATGGCGAGTCATTATACTTTCAGTATGCAGCCAAAACCCTGAATAGCATTGTTCTTCTGTAACAGTTTCACTAATGGAAAAACCATCAAATTTATTACTTAAACTCTCGCGGCGTTTGTTTGAAAACCCTGATAAACAAGAAAAATTTATTGATGCTTTAATTAATCCTCAGCCTTTTAATCCTGGCATTCTTTGGTGTCAAAATCAGCCAGAATTATTGCCTTTTACCGTAGAATTACCAACAAGCTGGCAACCTGATTTTGTCAACCGTTTATTAATAGGAGAAAAGCCTGGTAAACATCCCCTACATCAACAAGGTGATTTTTATTGTTTAGATTTTTCTTCGGTATTTGCAGCTTCAGTTTTATTAACAGTTCCTCAGCCTGTGCGTTTAGTTTTTGATATGTGTGCTGCCCCAGGAGGAAAGAGTGTTTTTGCCTGGAAAGCTTTGCAACCTGATTTACTGATTAGTAATGAAGTGATTGGCAAACGTTTAGGAATGCTAATTTCTAATTTAAAGCGCTGTCAAATTAGCCCTTGTACTGTAGTTAATCGAGATTCTAGTATTTTTGCGGAAAAGTTCCCCTTCTCTAGTGATTTAGTTATCGTAGATGCTCCTTGTACTGGGCAATCTTTACTGGCTAAAGGTGAAAAAGCACCTGGATGTTTTCATTCCACAGCTATTAATAGAAGTGCTAATCGGCAGAAAAGAATTATCGCTAATTCGGCTCAATTAGTTGCACCACAAGGCTATCTGGCTTATATGACTTGTACTTACTCTGCTGAGGAAAATGAACAGGTTTGTGAATGGTTTTTGTCAAAGTTTCCTCAGTTTCAAGCAGTGAAAGTTAATTATTTAAATCAGTATCAGTCTCATTTAAGTAATATTCCTTGTTATCGGCTTTTTCCTCAAGATAGGCTGGGCGCGGGTGCGTTTACGGTGCTGTTTCAAAATACTGAAGTGGGTAAGGTACAGGAGGTAGATGTGGATGCTTTGTCTGGGGTTTGGATGAATACCAACCGCAGAGACGCAGAGAACACAGAGAATTTTTTCATGAATTAACTAGGGAAATACACAGAATATGCTCAAGCGCATCTATCAAAATAAATACTCTTTTAGAGAGTGTTAGAGAAATTAAGATAGGAATCAGAATATTTTCAGTGAAATTACTGGAGTATAGAGCTAGATTTAATTTTAAAATACGCTGAGATATTTATGGATATTTAATCATGTCAGAAGTGCCTACTCAGTGTCAAGATTTAGCAGGGCAAGTGGAATCTATATTACAACTTTTACAGCAAGAACCATCTTTACGTTCTCAAGATATTACACCTGTAAAAACTTCTCTTGGTAAAGTGATTTCTCCGAAGTTTGAAATTGTGTTTGCAGGTGCTTTTAGTGCTGGTAAATCGATGCTGATTAATGCACTTTTAGAACGGGAATTGTTATATAGTGCAGAAGGACACGCTACAGGTACGGAATGTAAAATTGAATATGCAGAATTAAATAATGAACGGGTTGTTTTAACATTTTTAAGTGAAGTAGAAATTCGGGAACAAGCCAGTTTTTTATGTCAACATTTGGGATTTCAAACATCTGTTAATATTAATGAAGCTGAAATAATTAATCTTTTGCATCAAGGCTGTGAAACAATTATTCAGCATGAAGGTGGAGAAAGTAAGTCTGAACGTGCAAAACAAGCGAAGGCTTTAATATTGCTGCTGGATGGATATGAAGCAAATCGTCAACATATTCATACAATGAATAATGCTACATATTCGATGGAGCAATTTAACTTTTCTAACCTCAAAGAAGCGGCTGGATATGCACGGCGTGGGAGTAATAGCGCTGTGTTAAAACGAATTGAATATTACTGCAATCATCCACTTTTAGAAGATGGTAATATCATCATCGATACACCAGGAATTGATGCACCAGTGGAAAAAGATGCACAGTTAACTTACACCAAAATTCAACATCCCGATACATCGGCTGTAGTGTGTGTTTTAAAACCTGCTGCTTCTGGTGATATGACGAAGGAAGAAACAGAACTTTTAGAAACCATGCGAGACAATGGGGGAATACGCGATCGCATCTTCTACACCTTTAACCGCATTGACGAAACTTGGTATAATACCGGTCTAAGGCAACGTTTAGATGATTTAATTAGTGGACAGTTTCGTGATGCCAGTCGGGTTTATAAAACCAGTGGTTTACTCGGATTTTATGGCAGTCAGATAAAACAGACAAGTATCAACAATAGATTTGGGTTAGATTCGATTTTTGCTCAAAGTGTTAAAAGTCTGAATGGGAGAGAAGAAACCCCACAATTTATTAATGAGTTTAACCGCTACTGTGCTAATTCTGGCAAGTTGTCATCTAGTCAATTTCGCATTTCCGTAAACAGTTTTGAAACTCCCAATGAGAATTATGTCAGGATTTTAGCTGAACAGGGAATGCCTTTAATTAATCAATTAATTCAAGATAGTGGTATTGAGGAATTTCGTACAGCTATTACTAGATATTTAGTAGAAGAAAAGCGTCCACAACTTTTTCAAAATCTGGCTGATGATTTGGAAGATATTTGTATTAAATTAAAAAAATATTATCAGCATCAGCAAAGAAATTTAGATAGTCAGCCGCGAGAAATTGAGGCGATGAAGGCGCAAGAGTTGCAACGCTTGAATCAGCAACTACAGCAAGTCGGTAAAGATTTTAGTCAGCACATTACAGAAGAAGTTAACCAATTAATTAATAATTCCTGTGATGCTTTTGAGTCAGATTTTCGGCAGTTACAATCACGAATGATTAGGCGTTTAGATGAATTGTTAGATACTTTTTCTGTTGCTGATGCTTATCGACGTTCTACTATCAGTCATCCCCGAAATGCAACCGCACCTTTATTAGCTATTTTAGTAGAAGCTTTCTATTATTTAGCAAATCAATTAGAAGATATTTTGATAGATTCTTCGCAACAATTAGTTGCTAATTTGTTTCAACGATTAATGGATAAAATTCGCAAGTCAGAATACTATCGTCAATTATATCGTTTATTAGGTAATGATGGTGGGATTGAACAAGAGGTCAAAATTTTAGAAAAGTCAGTATCTTTAGCGTTAGTCAGTGCAGCTAGTATAGAATGCGATCGCTTCGTGAGAGAAAGTCCTAGATTTTATGATGAAGGCACTTTTTCTATCTATCAATTTCGCCAAACTTTGCTGCAAACCTCCCAAGGTTATGATTCCGAAAGCATAGTAGAAGCTGAACCAGCCATTAGACAATTGTTAAAGTTAGATTTTGAACCAAAAGTTTCTCAAACAATCCGCAAATCCTTCCGTCAAACTATCAACCAAATCCTCAAAAGTCAGTTATTACCAATGGCGGAACAGCAAGCAGATGAAATTTTGCAGCAGTACCCCCAAGCACGTGCTTATTTAGAGCAAAGTCTCCAACAAGAAGCTGAGGAAAAAATTCTAAATAATCAGCGCTTATTGAGTGTTGTTCAACAAAAAATTGATTCTTATAATTCAGCAGTTTCTCATATCAATAATTGCTTACAATCCATGCAATTATATGATCATTTATTACCTGTAATTGGTAATGAAGATATTCAACCTCTTGTAACTGATGCAGAAGTTGTTGAAGTTGCCAATAAAGATGTTTTGATTGCTGATAGTTTAGTCGGGAATATATAGCATTTTCCCTCTTATAGCTATTCATCTCGTCTTTTGTTTTTCCAACAGAATATCCCCGACTTATTCAAGAAATAGGGGATCTAAGCCTATCAGTTCCGCCATATAATGAATAAAACGCCCCGGATTCCTATTCCGCCATCAGTTAGGAAATATGTATTTCAACGTGACAAATACCAATGTCAAAGCTGCGGTAAAACCAAGTTAGAAACTAACTTGACAATTGATCATATCATCCCCTTAGCCCGTGGTGGTCAAAACGATCTGAGCAATTTACACACCCTCTGCTTTACTTGTAACCAGCAAAAAACCGATAAACTTGATCCTCGATTCCGGCGACATTTTCAGAATTAGGCATTTCCCAAAAATCCTATTTACTTTGTGCTACATTAAGTAACGAGGCGTAATACACAAGCTTTGGTATGGTTTGGGTTCTGTATACCCGACTGGCGCGCCAACCACTGGATTGAGCGTGTACTACAAAGTAACCTGTAACGTCTACATACAAACCTTAAAAGTTAGCTCACTGGTAGAGCAATCGACTTCTAATCGATTTGTTACAGGTTCGATTCCTGTACTTTTTTCCCACCCACCCTGAAAAGGTGAAAACACAAACCCGAAAAGGTTCCTAAAAACTCTGTAATGTAGGCTTACTATGGCTCATCACTTGTGGTGTTTCGTAGTAGCAGTAAAGAAGCCAGCGCAAATGTTCTCTCCCTGACTTGAGTCTGTCCCTTCGGTTTCCCTATCCAGAATTCTGGAACTGGCTACCTGAACGGCAGATTTGAGCGTTGTTGTCTGTTTCTAGATTACCCTTGGGTAGTTTAGGAATAAGTAGCAGCCTTCTTAATCCAGTTTTGGATGTGACATCTGCCCGCAACTGAACTGTAAAAACCTACACTTGCAGAGTTTTAAAATTTAATGTAGTATTTGTAGTACAAAGCAAAAAATATCTGCTAATTAAGTTATTGGTACTAATGCCTAATAACTCATTTCACCTATGTTTTTATTAAACTTTTTTCGTCGGCTAAAACTGCCCAAATTATCTATGCAAATTTCTTTGTGGAAAACTTTTTATATCAAGCCTAACGAAATTGGGATTTTGTATCATCGCAGTGATTTTAATAAAATCTTGCAACCTGGTACTTACAACTATTTTGGTCGGCACTGGAATGTGAAAATCTATGACCTCAATCAACCAGAGTCTCAAATTGAAAACTTGGAATTATTGCTGCGAAATCATAGTGCAGAGTTACAGCCACATCTGTTAGTAGTTAAAACGGCATTTAATGAAGCGGCTTTAGTACGCTGTGGTCAAAATTGGCTCAGTGTTGCACCTAATCAATTAAGAGCTTTTTGGCGTGGTTTTATTGAGGTAGAATCCCATGTTTTTAACTTAGATGAAAGCTTGGAATTACCTGCTGATTTTGTACAGCAACTACGGGTAAATACTTTAAATGGCATCAAAAAGTTTCAAATTTTTGAATATGAAATTGGTTTGCTGTACGTGCAGAATAACTTTGTGCGGCCGTTAGCCATAGGAGAGTACGCTTTTTGGTCTATGAATAGAGATGTTTCAGTGCGGACTCTCAGCCGGATGATTCCAAATCCAGAGTTTCCCTTAGAAGATATCTTGATTTCACAACATCCTGATTTTGTCGAGGTTTATTGCAAAACTGTCGAATTACAAAATCAACAAGTTGCGATCGCTCGCTATCAAGGTAAAGTTATTAGTATCCTACCCCCATGCAGTCGCAAACTGTTTTGGCGAGATGTAGAAGTGGAAGTCATTGACATCAGCACCGATGCTAAATTGTCCTCTGACTTAGTAGCTGAGTTAGTTGTGGGTTTACCTGAAGCTGTAATTTTGAGCCGCAATTGTTTACATATTGCCAATATACCCCCCCAGTATGTGGGACTGTTGTACATCAATCAAGAGTTTCAAACCCAACTCCAGTCTGGAAATCATGCTTGGTGGGTGTTTGGGCGTTCTATAAACACAGAAGTTTTTGACCTCCGCCAACAAACAATGGAAGTATCCGGCCAAGATATTTTATCCAAAGATAAAGTGCCTTTGCGCCTGAATTTAACTGCTGGCTACCGCATCACCGACCCACTCACAGCCAAAAACCGTTTATCGGATTTAACTAGCTACTTATACAAAGAGCTACAATTTGCTTTACGTGGTGCTGTAGGTGAAAAAACTCTTGATGCCTTACTAGAAGATAAAGGGGCAATTGATAGCAGTATTTTCGATTACATTCACCAAAAAACCGCCGACTATGGCATAGAAATAGATTCGGTTGGAGTCAAAGATATCATTCTCCCTGGTGAGATTAAAACGATTTTAGGAAAAGTAGTAGAAGCGGAAAAAATAGCTCAAGCTAACGTAGTCCGTCGTCGTGAAGAAACTGCTGCTACCCGCAGTATGTTAAATACCGCCAAAGTAATGGAAGATAACCCCGTAGCATTGCGTTTAAAGGAGTTAGAAGTATTAGAAAGAATTGCTGAAAAAATTGAAAAAATCCAAGTCAATGGCAGTTTAGATAGTATTTTGACCGACTTAGTGCGGATGAATCGTGATTAATATCAAACCCTCAAACATTCTCAACTATTCCTCTCTGCGACTCTGCGCCTCTGCGTGATACCCTTCCTGATTTGTTTCCGGGGTGACAATTTTCACCCCTTCCAAAAAAATAGACATCCAAGGTAAAGCCGCAAGAATTCCCGCTAAAACTACTAAAAATACAGAAATTGCAAAAATTTGATCACGAGGAATTTCCAAAACACCACGTAAAATTACTTCTCGTAAAGCCGACACAATCGTAATTTCCACGGCTGCACCTACAGAAATACGTCGTTCTTGTAAGTAATCAAGTAATAATCGAAATAACTCCACTAAAATCAAAATAAATAAGATATCAGAAGTTACTTCTCGTAAATCTAAAGGATGCAAAAACGAAGAAAACATATCTGCTAATCGAATTAGCATCACACCAAATAATCCCAAGCACAGAGCAATAACAATGAAGTCTTGAAAAAGCTCTAAATTACTGACAATTTTCTCTCGCTTAAACCAACTTTGTACTTCTATAATTACCCGCTTGGGCATAGTAACTCCAGATATTTTAGATTCCTCTCCCTTCATCATAGGGAATTGAAAATTTTAAAAGTTCTCAATAATAACTTTTTTATTTGAATCTATAAAACTTAAAAAAATAGTATAATAATAGACGCAAAGCCCATAATCATCCATCACAATTTAG
>NZ_JAYGHH010000002.1:53979-88504 GCF_034931045.1 Nodularia sp. UHCC 0506 | reverse complement strand
GCCACAAAAGTTTTAGTTTTGGCGAGAGGGTTAGAGAATGAGTAATTTACAAACCCAGTTACCCGCAGATACATGGATTTGCACTTCTTGGGGTGAGTATGAGCAAATAATCGCTAACTTGCTGAATGAAAAGGCAAAGAGTTACTACTACAAGGGGTATATGAGACTGGAGATGGCACCAGTTAGTTTTGATCACGGTCAAGATCATGTTGTAATTATTTTTGCAGTAACTCTATTTGCCGCACTTAGAGGAATTTTAGCAAGAGGTTTAGACACTACCACTTTTCGTAAAACTGGTATTCAGGATTGTCAACCTGATGTGGCGTATTACCTCAGAGAACACGCCCAAACTATCCCAACTGGTACAGGGATTGTCAAACTTGATCGGTATCCTGCACCAGATTTAGTGATTGAGATTGCTAAAAGTTCATTGTTGGATGATTTGGGGACAAAGCGATCGCTTTATGAAGAATTGGGTGTTGCGGAATATTGGGTTATAGATGTGGAAAATACCCAAATTATCGCATATAGTATGGCACACCAAGGTAGTAAACGTATTCCAGAATCACAGGTATTACCTGGACTGGGGATGTCTATTTTAGAAGAAGCTTTACGTCGTAGCCGTGAAATGAGTCAATCTGAAGTAGCAACTTGGTTAATGAACCAGTTTCAAAGCATCAAACCAAATCCTCTCCCCTCTTAAACCTCCGCGTACCTTTGTGTTAAAAAAAAGGTGCATTGTCTCCACAACAACACACCCTACAGATTTGATACTGAATTAATCCAATTTACTCAAAACATGAGTCACATCAACCGCTAACTTTTTCCCTAACTTCAGCAATTGACGACATTGATTATTGTCTTCCTTATTGCTCAAACTGGTGATACACAATGGCAGGATTTGACTTTGCAGACAACTGAAATATAACTCTTGCGATTTATGCAAAGAAATACCAATATTTAGCTGATCACTAACATCAATCAAGCGTTCTAAACATTGAATTTCCGTGGCAAAACTACCGTTAGTATCGTGTAACAATTGCCAAAGTAATCGCATGATCAATTGTTCTAATATCTGCTTACCGTCAGGAATATTTAAATGACAATGTAGATGTTTAGCTTCAGTAGCGATCGCTTCTAATTCTACAACATGACTTAAGCTCAATGTCGAATCAGTGATATCTTGCTCAAGCGATCGCAGCGTCAGCATACAACGCGATCCCAAAGCAATCTCCGCAGCTACCTGTAACTCCTGGGGAACCTCTAACTCATCCCGATGAAACGCCATCAAAATACCGTAATTATTCCGATAGACTTGGCTATAAAGTTGGTCTAAGCGAGTCAGTGTTTCCTGACTGAGTAGGCGCATAATCCGGTGACGTTCTTCAGCAAACAGATTCTGCAAGCTGAATGTTTCTTCTTTAAATAGCTGTGTCATCACCAAGATAGTTTGAGCCGCACTAGCCTGTTCTAAAGAACTAAACAGCTTTTCTTTTAACTTGCTGTAGTTACGTCTTCCCGTAAATAATTGAGTGCAGCAGTGGAAATCCCAGCCACCCAAATGCAGCACAGCAAATACTAAACTCTCACTTTCCCAGGTAATTTCCGACACCAGTTGTAAATGTCCTACAGCCAGCGTCAATGATCCCATGCGTTGCAGTTGGTAATCTATCTCATTGACGGTGTAACAATAAACACGCTTTTGGTCAGGATGAGGATATTTAGCTTTTCCAGGATGAGGATTGGGCTTCTCTGTAGATTTATGATTGCCAAATAGAGAAGTAATGGCATAGTGGGCAGCTACTTGCTTCACACTCACTTGGGCAGTTTGCACCAGTTGGCGATAAACTTCCCCACCATGTTTGAAAACATCCACATTACTGGGGGCTAAAGCTAGGCGTTTGAGGAAATTCTTTTCCAACTGCACACCAGCCACATCTCCAGCCAATTCCAAAGCACGGGAAGCATAGCGGAGAATTTGTGTACCTTCTGGGCGAGAAATTTCTTCAAAAAACCAGCCGCAACTGGTGAACATTAGCAAAGCGTGACGCTGCATTTCTAACAGACGCAAAGCATCTACTTGTTCGGCGGCGGTGAGTTTGTGGGTTTGATGGCGAGACAGGAAGCGGTTCACATTAGCAGGAGAGCGATCGCGCATCACTTGAATATATTCATCTCTTGCTAACCAGGGATCATTAAATAGCAGTCCAGCATTTTCTTCATACACATCAATTAGCTGATCCCGCAGCCAGTTTAAAGCATCCCGCAGAGGTCGTCGCCATTTTTGATGCCAAACCCCACCTTCACCACCACAACCACAGTCATCCTGCCATCTATCGACACCGTGGGCGCAACTCCAAGCTGTGGCGGGTTTAATTTCTGCTTCCCAAGTGGGAGTATTCAGGCTGAGATAATGAGCAAAATTTGTCACCGTCCAACCGTGTTTAGGAAATTCGCCGATAAAAGCATAAGCTAAAGTTTTCTCGGTTCCCTTTTTATGGTGTCCAAAGGTTTCCCCATCTGTGGCGACAGAAATTAACTGGGCTGGACGGTGATCCCCACGTACCGCCGAACCGATGCGGCCAGCAAAGTGACTGGAATTATAAACCACATCACTAAAACCCATATCCCGCGAAATGGGACCATCGTAGAAGAAGACATCAATGTAAGGGCGGGTATCAGTGGCGCTACTTTCTTTGAGATAACAGCGATAAGGACGGGTGGGATCAATTTGACTACCGCCAACTTCTAGCCATTCCGGGTGGGGATCATTCTCTGTTGCTAGGGGACGGCAACGCTGCGCCTGAGATGGTGCGAGGATAATAAAGCGAATACCTTCGGCAACCAAAGCTTCTAAAGTGGGGTAGTCCACACCTGTTTCCGCTAACCACATACCTTCGGGATCACGCCCAAAGCGAGAGCGAAAATCTTCTTTACCCCAGCGAATTTGGGTATATTTATCCCGTTCGTTGGCCAGAGGCATAATTATGTGATTGTATACCTGCGCGATCGCATTACCATGACCATGCAAGCGCTGACAACTCTTGATGTCTGCCTCCAAAATGCGCTGATACACCTCAAAATCGTAGCGTTCTAGCCACGACATCAGGGTTGGCCCCATATTAAAGCTGAAATATTCGTAATTATTCACAATTTCTACAACTTCACCCTGGTCATTGCAGACCCTGGCAAAAGCATTGGGGCGATAGCATTCCCAGTGAATGCGTTCATTCCAATCATGGAAAGGTGCAGCACTGGGTTGTCGTTCAATCGCGTCTAAATAAGGGTTTTCTCGTGGTGGCTGGTAAAAATGACCATGCACCGTCACATAAACACCAGTCGCTTGTTTCAGGGGATCATTCTGGTGAGTATCGTGGGGAGTTGAATATGATGTCAAACTTGCGCCAGGGCTAACTGGCCTTTCAGCAGCAGAAGTCATGTATATTTATCCAAATAAAAAACTTACATTTGCGCCGAAACCTGGGATTTAAACCTTACTACAGAGGTTTGAACACAAATCCGGTATACAGCAAAACTATGATGAGAGAATACAGTCCAATTGACGAAAAAACTGTTTGACTAGAGCCGTAAATCTGCGTTATCCCACAGGTACGAGGTTTGTTTATGAGTAGCGTTAGTCAAATATTTTAGAGTCTATTTATTTATTAAACCCCATATTTCGCGGAAAATCCTCGCTCTCATTGATACTTTTGCTACGAAAGTTTGCAAAAACTCCATAAATTGCAATTTTATTTTACATATCGAGTACTAATATAGAAACAGTATAATTTCTCAGGACACCGCAGACACTTCAGAGTATCCTGGTGTCTGTTTGCAAAATATTGCAAATTATCTGTACATGATACTCTCACCTTAAGGTAGCAAATGTCAGTTAAAAATAAACTTTTTCTAGTTTTATTACTGTTTATTCCAGTTTCCCTAACAGCCCACTTTTTGGAGTGGGGAGACTTGGTAGTTTTCATTACAGCTGGTTTAGCAATTCTGCCCTTAGCAGCCTGGATGGGTACCGCGACAGAAGAAATAGCTGTAGTAGTTGGCCCTTCATTGGGAGGACTACTCAACGCCACTTTTGGGAATGCTACAGAATTAATTATAGCTTTAGTCGCCTTGAATGCCGGCTTGGTGGATATAGTCAAAGCCAGTATTACAGGTTCGATTATCAGTAACTTGCTACTGGTGATGGGTTTCTCCATGTTTTTGGGTGGACTGCGTTACAAGGTACAGACATTTCAATCTGTGGTGGCACGGGTAAATGCTTCGGCGATGAATTTGGCTGTAATTGCCATTCTCTTACCAACGGCTGTGAATTATACTTCAGTAGGAATTAATGAAAAAGTTCTGCAGAATCTTTCGCTTGCAGTTGCAGTTGTGTTAATTCTGGTCTATGTGCTGACGCTGCTATTTTCGATGAAAACCCATGCCTATTTATATGATGTGGGTGTTGCAGAGATAGAAGAGGAAGAAACACCTCATACCAAACCTAATATCTGGCTATGGAGTGGTGTGTTGTTAGTATGTACTCTTTTGGTAGCACTGGAATCTGAAATGTTGGTAGGTTCTTTGGAAGTAGCCACATCTCAACTCGGTTTGACATCTCTGTTTACAGGGGTGATTTTGGTTCCCATTATTGGTAACGCGGCTGAACACGCTACCGCAGTCACCGTGGCTATGAAGAATAAGATGGATCTTTCTATCTCGGTTGCTGTGGGATCAAGTTTACAAATTGCCTTATTTGTGGCACCAGTTTTAGTAATAGCTGGATGGATACTTGATAAACCGATGGATTTGGATTTTAACCCCTTTGAATTAGTGGCTGTGGCTGTATCAGTTTTAATTGCCAATAGTATTAGTTCGGATGGTGAATCCAATTGGTTAGAAGGGGTGTTATTATTAGCTGCTTATACAGTTTTGGGGTTCGCTTTCTACTTCCATCCCATAATTGATGGCATTGCTTAGTACCGCCGTCAAGTCATAAGGGCTTGTATTATACCATGTCAGTCCAATATAGCGCAATACTTTTCGGTTAAGGAGTGTAGAGACGTGTCTTTACAAGGGCTTTCGGCTCACTAATTTGCTTAACCGATTAGTATTGTACTATAGCCTCGCTGACGGGGAGGGTTGGAAGTGGGGTTTTTTAACTGATAACGGCTGGAGTTGTCAATTTTTCCGGTCTTTGGTGAGGAGGGCGCATTTCTAAGCCCAACAAATTCAGCATTTCTCGATCAGCGTCATAATCGGGACAGGGCGTAGTGACTGTGAGCATTTGATTATCATCGCTGGAAAAGATCGAATTTGCCCCAGCCATAAAGCATAAAGCTTGTTCGACTTGGGAAAGTCTGGCTCTACCAGCGCTAAGACGCACATCAGAATTTGGCATGATCATTCTGGCTGTGGCTATCATGCGTACTACGTCCCAAATGGGGACATCTGGTTGATTTTCTAGGGGTGTACCTGGGACTTGGGAAAGAATATTAATGGGTACGGACTCTGGATGAGGATGTAAATTGGCGAGAGTTTCTAGCATTCCCACACGATCCTCGACACTTTCGCCTAAACCAAGAATACCGCCAGAACATACAGTTACATTTGTCTGTCGGACATTATCAATTGTATTCAGGCGATCGCTATAGGTTCTCGTGGTAATAATAGTACTGTAATGTTCTTCAGAAGTATCCAAATTATGGTTATAAGCATATAGTCCCGCCGCTTCTAAGCGTTTCGCCTGATTTGTGGTCAGCATTCCCAGAGTACAGCAGACTTCTAAACCCATGTCGGTAACATCTTTGACCATTTCCAAAACCGTGTCAAATTGTGAGTTATCCCGCACTTCCCGCCAAGCTGCACCCATGCAAACGCGACTTACACCCGTTGCTTTGGCTTTTTGGGCAATTTTAATAACTGTTTCCTTTTCTAACAGTGCTTGGGGCTTGACTTCTGTTTGATAGCGGGAAGACTGGGCGCAATAGCCACAATCTTCGGGACAAGCACCAGTTTTAATTGAAATCAGCTTACAAACTTGTATTTTTTTTGAATCATGATATTGGCGATGCACGCTAGCAGCTTGATAAATCAGCTCTAGGAATGGCGTGTTGTATATCGCCTGAATCTCTGCTTTCTGCCAATCGTAGCGTATTCCCACCGACATCACTATCCTTTTTATAAACTGGATTGGTCAAGAGCCATCTGCTGTTGGATCTTTAAAAATACAGCGTTGGGATTAAATAATCTCAATCTGATTGCTGTAGATATTAGAAATCAGCTTACCAATATTTTGGTAATCTGGCAGATTGATTGTAAAAATAATTACTTTTATGAAATCAGAACTACCACTCATCACGAGCGATCGCTTGACATTAAGAATTGCTATTAAAAAGGATATCCCACAATTAATTACATATTTCTCTGAGAATAGGACTTATTTTACACCATTTTATCCTATTTTACTTGATCATCTCTTTACAGAAGAGTATTGGCAATATCAAATTGAAAATAATGTCTTGGAGTTTATCCATGACCAATCATTAAAGCTGTTTATTTTTCCCAGAAAAAAGTCAAATAAAATTATTGGCACGATCAATTTTAGTAACTTTATCCGGGGCGCGGCACATTTTTGTTATGTAGGATATAGTTTAGCAGAATCTGAGCAAGGTAAAGGGTATATGACAGAGGCCTTAAAAGCCGCAACTGATTATGTATTTGAAGAATTAAATTTTCATCGCATCATGGCTAATTATATGCCGCATAATCGGCGCAGTGGTAATGTTTTAAAAAGACTCGGTTTTGTGGTAGAAGGATACGCAAGAGATTATTTATTAATTAATGGTAAATGGGAAGATCATATTCTGACAAGTTTAGTAAATCCTAATTGGAAATCAGAGGATTTTTCGGAATAACTAATATTTATGTCCAAGAAAAAAGGGAAACAACATTAATTCAAAGTTTGTAGTAAGGACTTTAGTCCTTATTGGAGCGCTTCAGCCCTCACTAAGAAACAATCTCAATATTTTTTACATTAATGAATGTACTTTGATTTATTCTCGCCCACTTACTTATCCGTAGGGTATTTAATTGTTAATTCGGAGCAAAGCGACGTAACTGCCGCCCGGCGGTGATCGTGATTTTTTGTACTTAGCTGCAATGAATAAAATAAGATTTTTTCAAAAAATAGCTGAATGGGGGTTAAAAATTGTACAACTTATCACGGAATTGATGATATCTAAAAGTGCTGATTAACTAGGAATTAGCAAGTTTTATTACTGACTCAATTATTTTATGAACATATTTATTTACTGCTCTAAATTACTGAGGAAATTGATGAGACTTTGGGAGGAAGACAGCAAGTAATAGGTCACTGTACATTAAACTAACTTAAATTTAAATATAGTAGTTGTTGCTTGAGTATGTATGAGAAGAATTAATTAACCACAGATGAACAAAAATAATTCTGTATCTAGCAGTTTAGGAAACGCTATACTAATCAAATTTACACTTACTATATCTGAATATTATAAATCTTGTGAAATTGGCATCCTATCGACTTCATACTGAGACAAAATCTACTATAAATTCATTGATGTAACTGTAATACGTGATGATTTATAAATAATACTGGCAAATAAAAATTACATGATTCCTAGTATGTTTTAGTATAAAGCATTTCAGACTCATAACACGTTTGTTTGTCAAATTAGAGTTTAGGTTGTTGATAAAATGAATGATGATGAGCGAAATCAGTCTGCTGATGACGGGTATATTAACTGCAAAACGACTATCTTTACCCAATAAATTACCGCAGCCGCAACCATTAGCAAGGGGAAATAGCTGGGAAAACCTCACACAGAATAACTTAACTCAATTAGTTGCCAATCCTGAAATTACACCACCGGAGTTTATCGAAACAGATAAAACTAATTTCCAAACTTCATCTGCATCTTATTTAGCTAAGGACAAACTCTTTGAGAAAATTACAAAACGGTATCTGTCTCCAGGTTTGTTAGTTCTAGCTAAAAACTATAATGCCCCAGTTACAATCAATCATAGTATCAAGATAGCAGCGCGATCGCCAAGATTTAGCGGACCACCTCTGCCAATTCTGCGTTTTGGGAATTCCGGTACTTCTGTGAGAATTTTACAAAGGTTGTTAGTTGCTAACGGCTATGCAATTCGAGTTGATGGGGCTTTTGGTCCTCTGACTGAAACAGCTGTTAAAGCCTTTCAAAATCAGCGTAGTATCGGGGTAGATGGAGTAGTGGGGCCAGTTACTTGGCAACATTTAAGCATTTAGTCAGTTGTCAGCGTGGAAATTAACAACTAACAACTGACTAATTATGTGTCTAACGATGCTGATGCTGCTCTAATAATTCTTGGGCTTTGGGTTTGTAAATTAGATAGAACAAAGCTTCTAGATAGCGCAACAAATCTTCCCGATTTTCCTTGGAAGTAAAGTTCCAAAAGCCATAAATCCTTGCTAAAGATAACAGCTTGGTGGTATGAATTTTCCAAGTATATGTAGTTAATACCCGTTTAATTCCTTCTTCAGAAACGGCATTCCAATAGTGAGAACTTTGATCACATTTGGTAACAAATTCTAAGATTTTTTCGGCTGTTTCCTCTAAATTTGTGGGGTTAATGTAAAAGCCATTGATCTTATCTTGAATAATTTCTAGTGGCCCACCAAATTGGGTCGCAAAGGTTGGTAGTCCTGAAACCATAGATTCTAAGATTGTCAAACCAAAGGCTTCAAATAAAGCTGGTTGGATAAAGATACCTTTACGGTCAGCAATTACTCGGTAAATTTCACCGGAATCAGATTTGCTTAAGCGTACACCTAACCAACGAATTTTACCGTAAAGATTGTACTGTTCAATGATTTGATAGAGCTTGATAATTTCGTCCCGTTCTTCGTTGTCGCCTGAATCTTCTACACGCAACTTACCAGCGATTAATATGAGGTTGCAATGTTCTTGCAATTCTGGACTCTGACCATAGCATTCGGCTAAACCTGTGAGGTTTTTAATCCGGTCAAGACGTGCTACGGAGAACAGAGGGCGTTTTGTGGGATCATCAAGTTTACCAAAAATTTGGTTGGAATCTTCCAAGGTGAAGAGGATATCAGCCAGGCGATCGCTATCAGCTTCTACTCGGTCTTGCTTGCGTGTGTATGGGAAGTAGTAACTCTCGTTGACTCCAGGAGGTACAACGTTAAACTTAGGACTAAATAATTCAATCCCGTTGACTACGTGGTATAACTCCGGCATGGTGAAGCATTTGTAAGACTCGTATTGTCCCACACTATCCGGTGTCCCGACAATTTCTTGATAGGTACTGCTAACTACGAAATTTGCCGCATTCATAGCAATCAAATCGGCGGTAAATTGCAAGGAGAAATGATATTTATCTTCTAAGTCTTCCCAATACAGGTTACTAAATAGGTATTTGGATTTTTCCAAAGCATGAGCGATATTGCACTGAGTTACATTCATCCGTCGTGCTAACAGAAACGCCACCAAGTTACCATCAGAGTAGTTACCCACAATTAAGTCGGGTCTACCTTGAAATTCTGCGAGGAGTTCTTTTTCGGAGTCAATAGCAAAAGTTTCTAAATAAGGCCAAAACTCAAATCGGGAAATCCAGTTTTGCGTCATGTTGGGGTTGAATTCCCGCAGAGGTACGCGCAAAATCCAGGCGTTTTCTGTACCGTGAACTTTTTCTAGCCGTTGATTACACAATGTCCCGTCACTATTGGGAATCAAGCGGGTGAGAATAATCACTTTAGGCTCAACGTTCAGTCCATCTAAACCAGCAAGTTGAGCATCTTCTTGGAGTTGTTTTTCTAGATTCTTGGCTTGGTCGAGGACATAAACCACTTGTCCACCAGTGTCAGGACGACCCAAAACCCCTTCTTGACCGAACCAACCATGCGCCGATACCAGGACGATTCTAAAAATCATCGGGATGCGAGAGATAAAGGCTTCGATGGTTTGGGGATCAGGAGAATCAATCAGTTCATCTAAAATATCAAGGGTGTCACGTACTCGTGAAGCTGTGTTACCCCAACCCGGTTCAAAACCGATCATTTGCAATTCAAAGCGGAATTGTTCGTAGGGTTCATCCTTGGGGCGATCGCTTACAAAGGTGATGGCTTTTTTAATTTGGGTGGAAAGTTGCTGTTGAGTTGTGATGCGATCGTTGATGAGCAACTGTACACCGTTATATTGGTGCAGACGCAAGAAATTCAATAAACTGTCCAGCAACTGTTTCGAGTCTTGGAATATTTTGCTGGATAGATAGCGGTTGAGGAATTGCACTCCCTTACCAATATTTTTGGGGTCGCGGATAACTGGGGTGTAGTCATAAAAGGGACCGAAATCTAGTTCGAGCAGATCACCTTCTAGGGGATGATATTTATTCACGAAGCGATCGCGTAGATCCAGCAGTTCCTGTACTGTCATTGGCTCAACGTTCAAATCTTCAGTCAGCCAATACACTTCTTGACTAGCAATTTTAGGACGAATGATAAAACAAAGGTTGGAATCCTCTTGAATAATTTCCTGAGTATAGTAAATTAGTTTGCCTAAGCGAGAAGAAGCAGCAGCAGTTTCTGACTTCTCGGACTTGGAGCAATAATCAATAAAAACATTCAGGATGTCGTTACGCAGCAAATAATTTTTTTCTTCCTGGCGTAACTGACTCACGAAGGAACGCAAATCGCTTTTTTCTTCGCTATCCAGGATTGCTTGGATCAATTCAGACATGATAACCCCTAACGTTGGTTTTATATTTTTGACTTGTAGGACAGAGCTAACACCTCCCCTTTCCACCTAATCACATATAAACACAAACAAACACAGACGAATTCTCTATCTGTGTTCCTTAGTTCATCTATAACCAGGCTTCTCAATTCGTGTTTCCCTCTAGCTAGAATATCTGATACTCAGTATTATTCACTCTAACTCAGGACGGACAATTTATCTTCCTCTTGATACAACCTATATATGTCATGATTCTCACACAAAGTTGAAAAAACATGAAAAATCTTCCCAAAAACTATTTTTGGGAAATTAATCTTACAAATATATAGTTGCCGCTAACTGGTATGTTTGACCATTTAGATGCAGAAAGCCTACAGTTATTAAGTTAAACTAGGGCGAACGATGGGAATTGAACCCACGAATGGTGGTACCACAAACCACTGCCTTAACCACTTGGCTACGCTCGCCATTCGATATTCCTGATTATAGCACCTTGATCAAAAAATAATCAAGACTTTTTTTCAAGGAACGGATTTTGTTAATTTATAGTCTTTAGACTCCAATAACTATAGAGAATCAAAGCTAGAAGACATGAAAGCACTTGCCATTATAACCTGTTCGGGAGCAGTAGGACTAGCAGCCTTGGGGGTGGCAATGGCCACAACCAATCCTTCTCAGGTTGAATACGAAGAATATGCAGCACAACGGCTCACTGAGTATCTCAAAAAGGACGTTTGCCAAAAAACTACAAATTTCTTAGAAAATCTCATCAAGTCTCAATGCGATACTCTGGTAGATCAAGCCACTCCCCAAATGCGAGAAATCCTGGGACGGAGTACAGAACAGCAGAATTTCCTGATTTTTAGTATTTACAGAACGGATTTAAAACTGAGTTCCTTTATACCTATTTATAAATTTGAAACCGTGGGAGCATTTGATAACTTTTATACCTATACCGCCGAGCAACAATAAGCCAAAAGCTATCCCAACATAGGCTGTCTATATTCCCAAAATCCCCAAAAGGCTCAAGTTTGTACCAAATGTGGTGAACAACTCTTGCTCCAAGACCGTTATTAATGAATGCGGTGTCTTGGCAACGATGACTTTGGCAAAACTTTTGTAGCTGCGAACTATAGCAACTTGCTGAGTAAAAACCAAGTAGGGGCAGGTGAAACTCAAGTTTGGCAATACATCCAGGTTTTAGTCTTAAAGCTACCAACCTGCTACCCTAAAAATAGCTACTAAGAGTGAAATTTTTCCATGACATCTGCGTATTTACTGGTATCCCATGGCAGTCGTGACCCACGCCCAGAAGTTGCTATGCAGCAATTAGCAGGTTTAGTATCTCATAAATTGGGTAATACCAAAAATCTGGTAGGTATAGCTGCTTTGGAATTACAACCCCAGCCTTTATATCAGCAGATTCAAAAATTTGCCACTTTAGTTGATGGGGTGGATTGCTTGCAGGTTGTACCGCTATTTCTGCTACCTGGTGTCCATGTCATGAGGGATATTCCTGATCAAATTGCGCTGGCAAAACAAGCTCTTGGTCAAGATATGATGATTAATCTGCAACCCCATCTCGGTAGTCATCCCAATTTGGTATCATTACTTTCTCAACAAATGGCAACGATGACAGCCGAAACCACAATTTTGTTAGCTCACGGTAGCCGTCGTCCTGATTCTCTAGAACCAATCGAAACCATAGCCACAAAGTTGGGCGCAGTCACCGCTTATTGGGCTGTAGCTCCTAGTTTAGAATCACGGGTACAAGATTTGGTTGCTGCTGGCCAGAGGAAAATTATGATTTTGCCGTACTTTTTATTTACAGGTGGCATTACTGATGCGATCGCTCAGTCCATAGAAAAGCTAAAATTACAATTTCCTGCTGTCACTTTCCAACTGGCAGAACCTTTGGGAGCAAGTGCAGAATTAGCTGAGATCATTGGGGATTTAATAGATACATGAGCCGCACAGAGAAAGAAGCGCAAAAATGTTTGGGTAAGGTTTATTTGCTAGGTGCGGGGCCAGGAGATCCAGGACTCATGACCCTTAAAGGTAAGGGTTTATTAGAATGTGCAGATGTAGTGATTTATGATGCTTTGATCAGTCCAGCAATTCTGGCTATGATTAATCCCCAAGCTGAAAAAATCAATGCTGGTAAGCGCATGGGGAGACATTCATTATTACAGTCAGAAACCACCCATTTATTAATTGAGAAGGCGCAAGAACACGCTGTAGTTGTGCGGCTAAAGGGCGGCGACCCGTTTATTTTTGGTCGTGGTGGCGAGGAAATGGCAGATTTAGTCGCAGCTGGGGTATCTGTGGAAGTTGTGCCGGGGATTACAGCCGGAATTGCGGCTTCTGCCTATGCTGGCATACCTTTAACTCATAGATCATATAGCTCCTCCGTTACTTTTGTGACTGGGCATGAATCAGCAGGTAAGTATAAACCGAAAGTAAATTGGCAGGCGATCGCTCACGGTTCAGAAACCATTGTCATTTATATGGGCATTCACAATCTGCCTTATATTGTGGAAGAGTTAAATCAAGCTGGGTTAGATTTAGAGACACCCATAGCTTTAGTCCGTTGGGGTACAAGACCAGAACAAGAAGAGTTGATTGGCACTTTAGCAACCATTATTGGGCAAGTTGCAGAAACTGGATTTAGCGCTCCTGCGATCGCGGTCATTGGCTCAGTAGTAAATCTGCACAGTATTTTGTCTGGGTGTCGTCCTGTTTAATTCCTAGTCAAATAATAATAAAATTAGGTTGGGTTAGGCGATCGCGCAACCCAACAAGTTAAGGTAAATCTTGCATCTGATTAATTATGACCATCAATCAAAAAAAATTATTCTCGCCAATTATCGATTACTAAAGGATATCCTAATACTTGAATTTTCTGATAATGTTTAGTATTACCTGTTACTAAAACTAAGTTATTGGCGATCGCTATAGAAGCTATTAAAACATCTGCTAATCCTATTGGCTGTCCTGATGTTTCTAAATCCGCTTGAATTAAGCCTGAAATTTCTGCACAGCTTTGGTCTAAAGACAAGATTTCCAGTTGAGACAAATCTGTTAAAAATTCTTGAATGCGGTCATTTCGATTTATTCTCCTCCATCCCTTGATAATTTCGGAAACAGTAATCACAGAAATTGTATGCTGTTGCCATATAGCTCTATAAGTAATAGACTCGACATTAATTTTATAATTTTTACCTTTGCGAATTTCTGATAAAATATCAGTATCAATTAAAGATTTTCTCACACCTAACTTTAGTCTCTATAATTCCTGTGTTTTAAAATATCTGCGACCATTTCATCAACTAATTCAGAATCATCAGCCCATTTACCTATAAATGTATCATTAAGAATTTTTGGTTGCGTGAGATGCCCAATCATTGCTGTAATTAAATCTGATACTTGGCAATTATAGGTTTGTGCCAATTGGTTGATTTTGGCAAAGGTTTCTTGATCGAGTTCTATTTCTAGTTTTTGCATAGGTGATTAAGAAGTTGGAAATTAACAGCTTATATTAATTATAAGTGAATGGACTTTGTTTACCGCCGAAACCAAGAGCGAACCCAACGCCACAACCACGACCAAAAACCACGGCGAGTAACTACAGGCGTTTATGGTTGAGACAGACGCTCAATTGCGTTGTTGCAATTTTGCACATCGGCATCAAGTCCCATTTTTTGATACATTTCACGGGCTTTGCGATAAGCTCCTAGCGCGTCTGATTTCCGGTTGACATCCATTAATGCTCCACCTAAGTTAAGCCACGCATTCGCTTCACCCCTGCGATCACCAATCTTGCCATACTCTATATTCTTTTGTATCTGTAAAGATTGCTGAAGGTATTTAATTGCTTTCTTGGGCTTTCCTAGACGACGATAAATAACACCCAAATTGTTTAAACAATTGCTTTCTCCATTGGGATCATCTGTCTTCTTTCTTATCTGCCAGCATAGATAGTAATATTTAATAGCCTTTTCGTAGTCATTCAATAAGTTATGAGCATTACCCAAGTTGTTTAATGATGTGCCTTCAGCATTGCTATCTTTATTTTCTCTAGCTATCTGCAAAGACCAATTATGGTAAAAAATCGCCTGCTGGTAATCTGTTAGAGCATGGTAGACATTGCCCAAATTTCCCAAAGAAGAGCCTTCAGCATTGTGACTGCGTATCTTGATAGCTATTTGCCAACACTGCTTGTAGTACTCAATCGCCTGTTTATACTGCCCTAATGAGTAGTAGGTATTACCTAATTCATTGATGGAAAACCAATATTTCCAAGTTTCTTGCTCCCCAGTTTTGTCCCACGTTTCTCTCAACTGTCCGTATACATCACCAAGAGTAGTATAATAGCCCTGTAAGGTCAAAAATTCATTGCAGAATAGAATGTTATCAAAAGCCAAATCATAATTTTTTAGTTGAAACCAGTGATAAAAAAGTTCTAAATATTCTTTGATATCTTCTTTAGTCTGCCAAGGTTTTTGTTTAACATTCAAAAGATAGTAATTGATAGCTCTTTGATGCGCCTCTCTTTGATTACCTGCTTTATACCGCACATACTCCAACACCACAGGCTGAAACTCAAATCGCCGTTTACCATTGAGTTTTTCTACCAACAAAGAACGCTTAACCAGATTCCTTAACTCTTGCTCAATTTCTGCTTCTGAACTTCCCAGTAATACTGCCAAAGCTGCTGCGCTATCAATTGCACCACGATAAACACTAATATTCAGCAATAAAGCCTTTTGTAGTTCACTCAATCTTGCAAAACTGGCATCCAATACCAACACCATCCCCACATTTGCCCGGCGATGTACACCTACCACTTGGGGATCTGTCAACAACTGCTGCAAGTTGCCTAAACCTAAATCTGCTAGTCTGCTTAAATCTGGGTCTTGAGAATATTCTTCTTTTAATAAATCAGCTACCAATCTCAACAATAAGGGATGCCCATCTACCAGTTTGACAAACTCGGCTAAATTTCCCCGAATGCCTAATGTAGTTAACAGTGCGACTCCTTCCTCTAATTGCAAACCTTTCAGGGTTAGCCATGCAAAGCCTTTTGGTAATTCTGGTCTTTCCCTAGTGGTGACTATGACTTTACTCTTACTGCCAGATTCCACCCAGGCGTTAAAGAAATCACCATAAAATAGACTTCCCCATTGTCTATCTGCTTGTAATACACTCTCTAAATTGTCAATAATCAGTAAAAATTGATGAGTTCGTAAACACCTAATCAACGCCTCGACTAACTGCGCTTCTTGTTCTGGAACCGAAAAGCCAAACTCTTGTAATACTTTCCTCGCTAAATCGCTAAAACTTGCCCCGTTACCGACATCAGCCCAAAAACGTTTAGGGAAACCCCCAATTTCATCGTAAATTTTAGCGGCCAGCGTAGATTTCCCTGTACCGCCAATGCCTTCTATGCCAATGAGGAACGTATTTTCATCAATTAACCATTGCTGTATTTTGGCAATTTCTTCTGTTCTTCCTTGCCAGTAAGCCAAGCTTTTGGGGGAGTCACCTGCTTTCAAAATCCCTGGTGATTCGGCTTTGGTACTGCGTTCTAGCAATTCGACTATTTCTTGCTGTGCAGTACCATAAACAGCAATATAGTTAGTTACTTTGGGCTGTTAGTATTCCTACTCAAGTCATAGGTTGGCTGATTAACATTGCCTGCTGTATTTATCTGTATACTTTCATCGTAAGATTCAGCATTGAGACTCACAGAGGCATCACTTGATTTTTGTTCTTGCAAAATTTGAGCTATTTCCTCTGCCAGTGCGGTATCAGCATCCAAAATCTTCTTCAATTGCACCCGCAAACTTGCTTGTAAATCTTCATTCTCTGGATTTTCAGCTACATCTGTCGCCGCTTCTTGGGCTGCTTCTTTAGCCTCTACTTTAGGTTGTAACTTACCCCAAATAGCCTTGGCTTTATTCCAACCATCTTCACCAACTTTCTGAGATGCTCCTTCTATGGCTTTATTACCTGCATTCAGCAAAAATGGTAGACAGGGAGCCAGAAGTTTGACGATTAAGCTGATATCCATTTATTTACGCAATTTATCGCGGTTAGTTATACAAATGTATACTAGCGCATCATAATTCTGAATTGCGACAATAGGTTAATACACCAATTACTGATCAGGAATCCAAGTTTCAGGAAAATTTCTTAAAGTCCCCTTTTTTAAGGAAGGCATAAAATGGCACAAATTATCATTGTCGGTGCAGGTCCCACAGGTGCAGCACTAGCTTTACTCCTAGTAAAACGTGGTATTAACGTCACCCTCATTGAAGCTGCAAAAGACTTTCATCGGGTATTTCGCGGTGAGGGTTTAATGCCTAGTGGGTTAGATGCACTCACACAAATGGGACTATCTACACTGTTAGAAGAAATTCCGGCGCGAAAACTCGATGGCTGGGAGTTCATCATTGAGGGAAAACAATTATTTCGCGTAGACGAGCCAATGGGCGCACCTCGTCCTTGTACACTGGTATCACAACCACCACTACTCAAAGCCTTAATTTCCGAAGCTCAAACCCATGATGGATTTGAATTTATCCCAGGTGTTGCTGTTAAAGATTTATTTTGGAGTAATCAGCGTGTTGCAGGTGTGATACTCAGTGATGGGCGACAAATTAAGGCTGATTTAGTGATTGGGGCGGATGGTCGTAACTCAATTGTGCGAGAACGTGCGGGATTAAAATTAGTCAAACAGCCCAAAAATATCGATATTCTCTGGTTTAAGTTGGCAGCTAGTCCCCAGTTTGCAAATGATAATGTGTTTCGGACGATTGTAAATAGGAATCGCATTTTTAGCATATTTCATGGAGCAGAGTCTGATAAACTACATTTAGCTTATGTAATTTCCGCCAATGAAAAAACCGACTACAAACAAGCAAATTGGGCAGAAATTTTCGCCTCACTATCACCCTCATGGTTAGCGGAACATTTCCGTAATTATGCAGATACCATTGAATCTCCTATTAAGCTGTCTGTTGTGGTGGGTTGTTGTCCCCAATGGCACGCACCAGGAATATTACTTCTAGGTGACGCTGCACATCCCATGTCGCCTGTCCGCGCTCAGGGTATAAATATAGCGTTGCGTGATGTGATTGTTGCAGCTAATTATTTAGTACCGATATTGCAAGCAAATGGGGAATACCAAAAGATTGATGCCGCATTATCAAATATTCAAGCAGAACGTCAGCCAGAAATTATCCGCGCCCAGCAACTTCAATTACAGGAAGCTGTACAAGGTGAACTACTGCGAAACAATTCCCTAGTGCGATCGCTCTTGGTACAATTTGCACCCTTACTCCGTACAATAATTAAACAATCTTGGTTAAGGCGACAACGTGAGATGCGCCAGGGCATAACACAGGTTAAATTATTTCAGTAGTTAATATGAATAATAAACAGAAAGATATATTTTTTCAAATTCATCAGAATATACCCAGAGAAGGGCCTGATGATTCAGAATCTTTAAAGATTATCCAAAATAGTGGCTACAAAATTATTAACTATTTTGTCCTCCCAAAATCAGCTTGGTGGAATCATTACTATCAACCTTTAGAAGAAAAATTACAGGGTTTACGAAAGCGTTACCAAGATGATACAGAAGCTCTAGAAGTGATCAATATGGAGCAATCGGAGATTGACCTTTATCGTAAATACTCTGAATATTATAGTTATGTATTTTACATTGTGCAAAAATTGTAAATTATCATTAAATAAGATATTTATGACATTTATTATCAACTAATATGTTGAAAGATTATTTTCAGTAAATCTCCTTGTATAAAAGGTTTAGCTAAAAAGCCTGAAGCTCTCACCAACTTTGCTCTAGCTCTATCAAACAGCCCTGTTTTACCTGTCACCATAATTACAGGCGTATTTTTAAAAGACGAGTGTTTACGTAACAAAGAGCATAGTTCATACCCATCTAAATTAGGCATCTCAACATCTAATAAAATTATGTCCGGCTTGATCCGAACAATTTGCATTAAAGCATTCAAGGAATCGGTAATTGTAATCACAGAAAAAATTTGCTCATCTAAGTAATTTTTAATAGTGGTTAATACCGTAGGACTATCATCAATACAAAGTATTGTGTAAAGTTTTTTGTTGGCGGGTGGTGTTGTTCGCTGACCACTATTATGGGCGTTATGAATATTATTAGTTGATGTAGCGTTAGAGTATGCGGTTTTATGGCCTTCACTAACTCTAGAAGATTTTTGTGCAGGTTGTGTTTGAGGGGATGGCTGATTTAACCGCATAACAGGCGATGTCTCAGCGTAGTTTCCCTCACGGCTATCCTTGTGATACTGTTCGACTAATAAACGGATATTTAGATGACAATACTTGGGCATATCATCTAGAAAGCTTTCCGGAACAAATTCATAACTTCCTTCTTCTAAGTTCAAGAAGGTTTCTAAAACTTCTAACGCCAATTGCTCGATGAGAATTGCTGCTTGAGCAGGGCTAATGTATTTTTGGCTGACTAGCCAACAAATAGCCAGATAATCCGGGTTCGGTATAGCTTGATCTTCAATACCATTTTCAAAAATTGCCTGTAACTGCTCATCGATTCCGTGAGGAAGGGTTGAGATTTGCTGACTCAAGCTTTTCAGGTTTCTGTAAAGCGGCTCAAACATTTTCTCGGAGTAACAGGCATAAATCAGCTTACCCTCTTCTATATAGATTGACCAAGAGCCAGAGGTGCTAAATACTTGTAAACAGCCATTAACAGTCTTGCTAGTGATTTTTTTTAAAAGAGATATGGGTTGAAGTTTCTGAAAAAATCTATATCTACTAATGGGAAGTGTCTTCATCGGCACGGATTTGAGATATAAGTAACAATCAATGTCAAAATTGGCGAATAACCTTTTTGGAATTCACAACGAGATTGTTCAAAATAGCGTTCAGCTAAATATAGCTGTCACATTTGAGTTTAGTACAGAGACTCTTCACCCCTAACTCCTAATTTGCCAATATCTGTTAAGCTATACTTCATCGAATTGGAATTTGGTGTACTAGACCCAATGAGACTGTTGAAAAACAACAAAAGAACCGAACTGGTTGCCGAAAATAGGATTTCAAAAACCAATCTGATGTTTTTTCATGGTGCTAATTTGACTAATTTAACAGTAACTTAAGTCCAGCACACAGACCATTGGCTCTAGCCCATCAGTAGCAAAAGTATTGCTAATTTACGTATTACTGAGGTTATATTGTTGCTAATAAGCGCTTAGAGATAATCTTCAGCAATATAGACAGTGTTTTAATTAACTAAGTAAATACCCGGCTCAATTTTTTACACAAGTTTGAGGTTGTAGATTATATCTCTCGTGAATTTCAGCAAAACTACTGCTTAGACAACACCATAAGAGTGAATCTTCACCAAAGATAGTTAACTGATAGCCGCAACCTCCAGTCTGAGTTAAACCATAACTCGATATATAAGGCTAAGGTGCGGGCAATTTTACGAGTCTCCATCCCGCAGACCCAGACGTTATCCTCTTGTTTGTTGTGGGATAAGCAAAGTCACCTGTTGAGATGCAATCTCTCCTGAGATGAGGACTTTTTCAAGCCTCTGCTGCTAGACATGGGCTTTCTGACTTCATCAGCACCGGAAAGTTGTCTAGTGTTATTTAGTGATAAATGATCACCATGCACTATTTTGATGGACAGATACCATGATTTACAGTTAAATTCCAAAAATATGGTTCATCCCAGCACAATAACTCTTTTGAATTCAATGGTAGATAGCAAATAGTTTGCTTACTAATTTTTAGGTTACTATAATTTTTGCAAAAAAAATAAAAAAATATGTAAATATCATAATGAATAAGTAAAGAAAATGTGAATAAAAATTAATGGGATTTTTTTATTTCTTTCCGGAAACTACACTTGGGGAAGAGTTACCGTGCTTACACTGTATGCAGAAATAAATCAATAAATATTACCTGATGTTAATACTGACTATTAAGATTCAATTATGTATAACAGTTATAAATTAATCTTAAAATTCTTGGCTTCTGGTTATGAGTATTATTAGCAGTTTAGTGAATCCAGACGGCAATTAGTTAAACTTAACAAATTGGCAAGCTGTCCGTGCTTTACTGCAAGAAAGAGGAATTCATTCAAAACAATTGTGACCATATTTAATTTACTAGTTGAAGAAATAGGCGATCGCGTCGCCCACAGATCCGGCGATCGCTTCGCTCACACCTCCGGTGAACGCCTAGACCGCTACCTTTCACAGAAATTACCTAATTTATCTCGTTCTCGCATCCAGCAATTAATTGAACAGGGAAATGTTCATCTGAATGGGCAAATCTGCACAACTAAAAAAATCAATGTCAAAGTAGGCGATCGCATTACCTTAGAAATTCCAGAAGTTCAACCCCTGGAAGTCCAAGCCGAAGATATTCCTCTAGATATTCTCTATGAAGACGACCAATTATTGATTCTCAATAAACCTGCTGGTTTAGTCGTTCATCCCGCACCCGGTCATCCCGATGGGACTTTGGTAAATGCTTTGTTAGCACATTGTCCCAATCTCCCAGGAATTGGCGGCGTGCAGCGTCCAGGAATTGTGCATCGATTGGATAAAGATACAACAGGGGCGATCGCGATCGCTAAAACTGATATTGCCTATCACAGCCTCCAAGCCCAACTCCAAGCAAAAACCGCAAGGCGAGAATATTTAGGTGTAATTTACGGTGCGCCCAAAACCGAAAATGGCATGATAGATTTCCCCATTGGTCGTCATCCCCAAGATCGCAAAAAAATGGCAGTCGTCCCTACAGACAAAGGCGGACGTAATGCGGTAACTCATTGGCAAATTCTAGAAAGGCTAGGAAACCAGACATTAGTTCTCTTTCAATTAGAAACAGGACGCACCCATCAAATTCGTGTCCACAGCGCCAAAATCGGTCATCCTATCGTCGGTGATCCAATTTATAGTTCTGGTCATTCCGTGGGTGTCAACTTGCGAGGTCAAGCACTACACGCTTGGCGATTAAAGTTACAACATCCAGTTTCTGGGGATTTGATCGAAGTGACAGCACCCCCTCCTAAAACATTCACAACTTTGTTAGAAATTCTCCGGCGACGAGTTGCTGGCTAAGGTTACGAACAGATAGGACTCCTATTTGAATTTTGATAGCTTGCGTGGCGTAAGCCATATAAAACTCCCTATTGCCTATTGCCTATTCCCTGTTCCCTATTCTCTAATATTGAGATTTGTAAAGTTTTTTTCGCTTTTTTACTGTGGAAAGAAGAATTAAAACTGCTTCTAGCAATATAAGTAAATACTATTTTTAACATCTGTTAATAAAAACAGTACAGCCGAAAAATACTCATAAAAACTGTAATGTCTTGCATTTTCAGGACTTTTAGGAAAATAAATAAATTATAAAATTTATAATTTTTTCGGATATATTCATGAAACGTGAAGTAATGTTACTGGTTTTTGCAGTAATTCTCAGTCAAAGTCCTTGTATGTAAAGGATTTGAGGTGGTTCTTATTCCTGCAACTTATTTATTCATAATTTGTAACAAATAAAGGATCTATACCATTGTATAAACATAAGCTGAAGGGGTTAAATGACAGACAGAAGTCAAACAAGGCATCCATTTAATCAAGTTTGCCTATTTCTCATATAATTACTTCAGATTCTCATAATTGCTTGTTAATCTGGTAAAAAGGAATTACGAGACTAACCTGAGAAGCGGTTTGATCCCCAGTCTGTTTTTAACCATTCCAAATGGAATTAGTCGCTGTCGATACTACAGAGACTCAAAACGCCTAAGTCGAATCTATAAGACCTGAAGCAATTCAGGCCAGAATCAGGGCAGTAGGAATTGCGTGACTTCTGGTCATGCGAAGTTCAAAAAACATTACCAGTTTTAATCTAGACATCTCACAAATTAGGAGATTAAAGTCCATGACATTAGATGTATTCACCAAGGTAGTTTCTCAAGCTGACTCCAGAGGCGAATTTTTAAGCAACGAGCAACTAGACGCTTTAACCAACGTTGTTAGAGAAGGCAACAAGCGTTTAGATGTTGTTAACCGGATTACCAGCAACGCTTCAGCTATTGTTACCAACGCAGCTCGTTCTTTGTTTGAAGAGCAACCTCAATTGATTGCTCCTGGTGGTAACGCTTACACAAACCGTCGTATGGCTGCTTGTTTGCGCGACATGGAAATCATCTTGCGTTACGTTACCTACGCTATTTTGGCTGGTGATGCTAGTGTTCTAGATGATCGCTGCTTGAACGGCTTACGCGAAACCTACCAAGCTCTAGGAACTCCTGGATCTTCTGTAGCTGTTGGTGTTCAAAAAATGAAAGACGCTGCTGTTGGCCTAGCTAACGATCCTAACGGTATCACCAAGGGTGATTGCAGCCAATTGATGTCTGAAGTAGCTAGTTACTTTGATCGTGCTGCTGCTGCTGTTGCTTAATATCAACTCACAAAGTCCAGTACCTAAATATTTAGGTAATTAGACCAAAAATTTACGAAATACCAAGGAGATTTTAGAAAATGGTTAAAACACCAATTACCGAAGCGATCGCATCTGCTGATACCCAAGGACGTTTCTTAGGCAACACCGAACTGCAAGCAGTTAACGGTCGTTATGTCCGTGCTGTTGCCAGCATGGAAGCTGCTCGTGCTTTGACATCCAATGCACAAAAATTGATTGACGGTGCAACCCAAGCTGTATACCAAAAATTCCCATACACCACCCAAACCCCAGGCCCTCAGTATGCTGCTGACAGCCGTGGTAAGTCCAAGTGCGCTCGTGACGTTGGTCACTACCTACGCATCGTTACCTATAGCTTAGTTGCTGGTGGTACTGGTCCTTTGGATGAATTCTTGATTGCTGGTTTGGCTGAAATCAACAGCTCTTTTGACTTGTCTCCTAGCTGGTACATCGAAGCTATCAAATACATGAAAGCTAATCATGGTTTGAGTGGACAAGCTGCTAACGAAGCCAACACCTACTTCGACTACGCTATCAACGCTCTTAGCTAAATAGTATCTTGCCCGGATCAGGATGCAAGTGTTGGATGGAGTTAATCAACCCTTTGGGGTTCACCAGTCGCTCGTTTTGTCAAACAAAAAGACCGTTCTGGCTCATCTAGCAGTTGAATCTCGCTCCGGGCAAACTTTTATGTAGCAAAGCAATAAAAGTTTGAGTTAAGTCAGCACTCGGTACAAATAGCCGAAATGCAAATAAATAGGTGAAAAATCATGGCAATTACAACAGCAGCATCTAGGCTTGGAACAGAGCCTTTTAGCGATGCACGTCGAGTTGAACTGCGCCCCAACGCCAGTAAAGATGAAGCAGAGCTTGTAATCCGTGCCGCTTATCGGCAAGTTTTGGGTAACGACTATTTAATGGCATCGGAACGTCTAGTCAGCGCCGAATCACTCCTGCGGGATGGCAATTTATCAGTGCGGGAGTTTGTCCGGAGCATTGCTAAGTCGGAACTTTACAAAAACAAGTTTTTTTACAACAGTTTTCAAACTCGCTTGATTGAACTCAACTACAAGCATCTTTTGGGACGCGCTCCCTACGATGAATCGGAAGTTGTGTACCACTTAGATTTGTACCAGAACAAAGGGTACGACGCGGAAATTGATTCTTATATTGATTCTCCAGAGTACCAAAATAACTTCGGCGACAATATTGTTCCCTATTATCGTGGTTTTGATAACCAACTAGGGCAAAAAACTGTCGGCTTTACCCGGATGTTCCGGTTATACCGGGGTTATGCCAATAGCGATCGCACCCAGGTAGAAGGTACTAAATCCCGTTTAGCGCAGGATTTAGCAAGTAATAAATCTTCTTCTATTGTCGGCCCATCAGGAAGCAACGATAACTGGAATTTCCGTGCTTCAGCAGATGTGGCTCCCAAGAAGAATTTAGGAAATGCTGTGGGTGTAGGCGATCGCGTGTACCGCATCGAAGTTACAGCAATCCGTGGTTCAGGCTATCCCAGTGTAAGACGGAGTAGCACAGCATTTATCGTACCTTACGAGCGACTCTCTGACAAGATCCAGCAAATTCATAAGCAGGGTGGCAAAATCGTCAGCATCACGTCAGCTTAAGGTAGCGTTACTCAACCTCATCAATACAGGAGATAAGAAGTAATGTTCGGTCAAACCACACTTGGGGCTGGTAGCGTTTCTTCATCTGCAAGCCGAGTATTTCGTTATGAAGTCGTAGGCTTGCGCCAAAATGCAGAAACTGATAAAAATCAATTCGATATTCGTCGTAGTGGTAGTGTGTTCATCACAGTACCATACAGCCGGATGAACGAAGAAATGCAACGAATTAACCGCTTAGGTGGCAAAATCATCAACATATCACCATTGAGCGCTGACGAGAACTAATTTCTTGGCATGAACGAACCCAGTGCGTCAGAATATTCAGCAGAAAATGCGCCCCAGTTGACACCAGAGTTAGCACTCGCCAACCTGCAATCATCAGATTTAAGTCTCCGCTACTACGCAGCTTGGTGGCTGGGCAAATTTCGAGTTTGCCATCCAGATGTTGTAGATGCCTTAATTGCAGCGTTAGAGGATGAAGCCGACAGAACAGAAATGGGAGGTTATCCACTGCGGCGCAATGCTGCCAGAGCATTGGGGAAATTAGGTGATGCCAAAGCTATACCAGGCTTAATTAAGTGCTTGGAATGCCATGATTTTTATGTGCGCGAAGCAGCAGCCCAGTCTTTGCAAAAGTTACGGGATAAAACTGCCGCCCCAGCCCTCATAAAAATGTTAGATGGGGGTGTTGCCCAGGCCGTGCAAGTACCAGGCCGCCCCCATCTCACCCAGCCCTATGAAGCGGTAATAGAAGCCTTGGGAGCTATTGGTGCAACTGAGGCTATTTCTTTGATTTCGCCGTTCTTAGAGCATGAAATCCCAGGGGTACAGTGTGCCGCCGCTAGAGCAATGTACCAACTAACACAAGACCCTGTTTATGGGGATAGGTTAGTGAAAACTTTGTCCAGCAGTGACCTGAAATTGCGCCGCTTGGTTTTAGCGGATTTGGGTGCAATTGGATACATGGCAGCAGCAGAGGCGATCGCGATCGCTCAAGTAGAAAGTAGCTTCAAACTCATTGCCCTCAAAGGATTACTAGAACATCAACTCACCCCAGAGTTAGATGTTTTGTCTGTTTCTGACAATGCTATCCAGGTGATGAATTTGATGGATTCACTTTTGTAATAATTCGTAATTCGTAATTCGTAATTCGTAATTCGTAATTCGTAATTCGTAATTCGTAATTCGTAATTCGTAATTCCTAATTCGTAACTACGTACTATGAATTATCAATCATGAATGGAGCGCAGGATTTGACTGATGAATTAATTCGTGCCGTCGCCCAGGCAGATACACCAGCCAACATGGTAACGGCAGTACAAAACTTGGCAGCAGCAAAAGATATCGCCGCTATTCCCACGTTAATTGCGGTGTTTGGTTATAACAACCCATCCGCAGCGACGGTGGCGGCGGCGGCCTTGACCGAAATGGGAGAAATAGCAGTACCACAATTGCTATCCCAGATAGACGATTATAACTATGGCGCACGGGCTTATTCGATTCGTACTTTAGCAGCGATCGCAGACCCCCGTGCTATAGACGTTTTAATCACAGCCGCAGCCACAGACTTTGCTCCCAGTGTCCGCCGTGCTGCTGCCAAGGGATTGGGAAATTTAAACTGGCATAAACTCGACTCTGCCGACAGGGAAACAGCGCTGAACAAAGCATTGGAAACCCTGCTGTTTATTTCCCAAGACTCAGAATGGTCAATCCGTTATGCTGCTGTTGTAGGTTTACAAGCCTTGGCTAAAATACCCGATTTACAGCAACCCATTCAGACGAGATTTGACCAAATGTTAGCCACTGATGACGAAAAAGCAATTCGCGCGCGTGTGCAGTTAGCTGTTTAAATCAGTGAACAGTTATCAGTTAGTAAGGGACTTCCAAATAAAAAAATACTCAACCACTAAACGCCAAAAACCTCTCAAACCCTCTTAACTCCGTGTCCTCTGCGCCTCTGTGGTTCGTTTATTAGGATAATTTATTTCTTGCAAGTCCCTAACTTTGAATTTCTGCGATCGCTGATTTCCGACTTAAATATCATAAAACAAGGAAAAAGTAAATATGTCAATACCATTACTGAATTATTCATATACCACGCAAAATCAGCGTGTTGAAGGTTACGAAGTACCCAACGAAGATACGCCCACCATGTATCGGTTAGCGGCTGCTACCTCAGATACAGATATTGATGCCATTATCTGGGCGGCATATCGGCAAATTTTTAGCGAACACTTAATCATTGCCAGCAATCGCCAAAAATTTCTGGAATCTCAACTGCGAAATCGGGCAATTAACGTCCGTGATTTTATCCGGGGATTGGGTAAATCGGAAGTTTACCGCACACAAGTAGCAGATATTAACACCAACTACCGCTTAGTTGATATCACCTTGAAGCGGTTTGTCGGACGCGCCGCCTACAACAAAGACGAAGAAATTGCTTGGTCGATTGTCATTGGTACAAAAGGATTACACGGTTTCATCGATACCTTGTTAGATAGTGAAGAATATCTGCAAAACTTTGGTGATGACATCGTACCGTTCCAACGTCGTCGGTATAAAGACAGACCCTTTAACTTAGTTAATCCTCGCTACGGTTCATACTGGCGCGATCGCATGATGTTGGAATCTATCGGTGGTCGTACCTTCTACAATGCCCGTACCACCGGCTTTGCCAGTAAAGAAGAAATTCGTCGAATTATTCCCGCCAATTTCATGAGCATGGCCGGGCAAATTCTTACCCCAGAACGTAACTACCAACGGACAATAGCTACAGTCACCTCACAAATCAAAGATATCAAAATTCCCGACAACGCCCGCGAAATTGGCACTCCCCAACCAACCATGAAACCTGTAGCAGTTGCCCTACCTTACCGTTACATCCCTGCAAATCCCACAAATTAAGTGCTGAGTGCTGAGTGCTGAGTGCTGAGTAATCAGTGGGTAGGGGCGAGTTTAGAGATATGCTCAATGACTAAGAATAATTTTAATAAACCCGCCCCTAGATCAAGGCTTTCAGCAATCAATAATGTCCTAATCTCCTTAGCAGTTGTTATAGGTCATCAAACTCAAACAACTGATAACTGTTCACTGATAACTGATAACTGAAATGACAATTCCTTTACTAGAATACAAACCCAGTTCCCAAAATCAGCGCGTAGCTGGTTACGAAGTCCCTAACGAAGATACTCCCAGAATTTACCGCATCGAAGACTGTGCCTTTGATAGTGAAGTCCAAGAATTAATTTGGGCAGCCTATCGGCAGCTTTTTAGCGAACACGAAATCCTCAAATTCTATCGCCAGACTAACTTAGAATCTCAGGTCAAGAATCGAGCCATTACCGTGCGCGACTTCATCCGGGGTTTAGCCAAGTCCGAAGCCTTCCGGAATTTAGTAGTGCAAACCAACTCTAACTATCGGTTAGTAGAAATTGCCCTCAAACGGATTTTAGGTCGTGCATCTTACAACAAAGACGAAGAAATTGCTTGGTCAATCAAAATAGCCACCCTTGGCTGGAATGGTTTTGTTGATGCTTTAATCAACTCCCAAGAGTATCAAAGCAACTTTGGCGACAACATCGTTCCCTACCAACGGCGACGCTACAAAGATAGACCCTTTAATTTAGTCACACCCCGCTACGGTAACTACTGGCGCGACAAGTTAGAAGATGCGCGTTATAAAGCAGGTGACATCAAGAACTTCATGGAATTAGCCAACTCCATCGAAATCAAGATGCTGAAATTTACCCCAGTTAACCTAGCCAGCATTGAAATTCCCGACATGGCCAGGGATATCAACCCCCAAGGTATTCCCGTTTCCATCAATTCCAGCGCCAATTTCCCCGTGCGCTAAATTACTTCGGAATTAGCTCTACCTATCAACATAATGGGGGAGAATAAGTAAATCATCAGTGAGGATTTGAAAATTCAAACCTCCTTGATTTTTCCGAGCAGTTTTTTGTTCACATTGTTAATAAAAGGAAGAACGCAGTATGTCTCTGCCATTACTTCAATACAAACCCAGCAGTCAAAATCACCGAGTCGCCAGCTTTGGTGTAGCTGACCAGAATGAAGATACACCATATATCTACCGCATTGAAGATGTCAGTTCTTACACTGATATTCAGAACATCATTTGGGCAGCTTATCGCCAAATTTTCAGTGAACATGAAATCCTCAAGTTCAACCGTCAGAAGACTTTAGAATCTCAACTGAAAACTGGTTCCCTATCTGTGCGGGACTTCATCAGAGGTTTAGCCAAATCTGAAGCCTACTATCGTTTAGTTGTCTCATCTAATAACAACTACCGTTTAGTAGACATCACCCTGAAACGGATTTTAGGCCGTGCGTCTTACAACAAAGACGAGCAAATTGCTTGGTCAATCGTTATTGCAACCAAAGGTTTTGGTGGCTTCGTTGATGCTTTAGTAGACAGCGAAGAGTACACCAATAGTTTTGGTGATAATATCGTACCCTACCAACGCAAACGCATGGAAGGTCGTCCCCACAACTTGGTAACACCTCGTTACGGCGAAGACTTCCGCGAAAAAGTGGGTACAGTTCAAACCGATTGGCGCTTCACCTTGGAGAAGTTCTACACCCGCAAGTTCCAAGAAAAACGCCTCCCCGAAGGCGACCCCCGCAAATATGCGGACATGGCAGCATCTATGAGTGGCAAAGGAAACTACGGTCAAAAACTTTCTGCATTTGATATTGATTATCTCAATGCAGTTCCTTACCGTGGTGGTAGCAGACGCTAGAATTTAAAATCTAACTGTCTCAAATTTTATACTGGGTCTAGTTTTTGCGTTGATGTGACGACGGGTTTGCAGTTTTTCTGTTAGCTAGGCGTTTCGTTAACTGGAAACTAGACCCAGTAGCTTTTAATATGGTGAAGGTCTAAAGGAGTAGTCAAATGCTAAAAGAACTTCATTTAAAGTCTGTTGGACCTGCTTCTCAATTTGATGTTGAATTTGCTGATAGACTCAACATTTTTACTGGGGATAATGGACTAGGTAAAAGTTTTTTACTTGAAGTTGCTTGGTGGGTACTCACTGGAAATTGGGTAGACCAACCCGCTTACCCCCAAAGAAATACAGATGAATTACCAAAAATTATCTCCAAAATTATCACTCTAGATGATGATGAAGAAGGAATAAATTATTCAAGTAAATTTAATTTTACTAAACAGAAATGGCAAGATTTTCAATATGGTGTTCCCTTGTTAAAAGGAGTAATTATTTTTGTTCGCGTTGATGGAAGTTTCTCTATTTTTGATCCTGCTCGCAACGATGAAGATGCGTATGATTTTACCCCAGATACACTTTGGAATGGCTTAAAATTAAAAGGTAAAGTTGTTTGTAATGGTCTAATTCAAGATTGGGTAACATGGCAAAATCAACCACAAAAAACGCCATTTCGACTTTTGTCCGATGTCATTAAACAACTTGCACCTCATCCTGATGAGTGGATAGAAATAGGAGAACCAACGCGAGTATCTGTAGAAGATGTGCGCGACATTCCCACAATTAATCTTCCTTACGGTAATATTCCCATTACCCAAGCATCAGCAGGAATGAAGCGAATTTTGGGACTTGCTTATTTGTTGGTATGGACTTGGTACGAACACGAAAAAGCTTCGGAACTCCGGAGACAAGAACCAATGAATCAAATATTTTTACTAATTGATGAAGTTGAATCTCACCTACATCCACGCTGGCAAAGAGTTATATTACCATCTATTTTATCTGTGCTAAATGAGCTCCAGTCAAATATGAAAGTACAAGTTTTAGCTACAACTCATTCGCCCTTGGTACTTGCTTCCTTAGAACCAATTTTTGATGAAGAACAAGACAAATTATTTTTATTTGAATTGCTAGGCGAAAAAGTTTCCTTGGATGAAATATCTTGGGTTAAACAAGGAGATACAGTTGGATGGCTAACATCAGAAATATTTGGACTCAAACAAGCTCGTTCTCAAGAAGCAGAAACAGCGATTGAAGCCGCAGAAGCATGGATGCGCTATGATGATATGAATAATTTTCCAGAACACTTGAGAAGCCAGCCACAAATTCATCAGGAACTGCAAAAACTTTTACCAGGACACGATCCTTTTTGGCCTCGTTGGATAGTAACAGCAGAAAAAAGAAATGCTGGATCATCCGAGGTATAGTAAATATGTTAAAGTTTAATCCTCCAGCAGAACCACCAGATTTTGATGCCAAAGCACGGCAACTAGGTAATAATTGGTTAGTCAAAAATAAAGATTCTAAAAAAAGACCAAAAGATTATTGGTCAAAATTTAAAATAGATTTAGCCGATGGTTTTGGTAGTCTTTGTGGTTATAGTGCCATGTTTGAACCTGTTGGCACTGTAGATCATTATCTCTCTTGTCAAAATCATCGACATTTGGCTTACGAATGGAGTAATTATCGTTTTGCTTCTGCTTGGATAAATAGTAGCAAAGGGACTGTTGATGATCAAGTGCTTGATCCATTTCTGGTGGAGGATGATTGGTTTGAAATTTTGTTACCTTCCCTCCAGTTAGTCCTAACTGATGCAATTCCACCACAGGAACGTCCAAAAGCCGAATTTACTCTGCAAAGATTACATTTGCGGGATCATGAGCTAGTTATCCGTCTACGTCAACAATGGTATCAGCTTTATCTAGATGGCGAAATTACTCTCACAGGATTAGAAAGTAAAGCTCCCCTCATTGCTCGTGCAATTAAAAAACAGCAGTCTACGCTTTAGAATCAGAATATGATGTTATTTATATTAAGCATATTTAATTTACAATTTCCAAATGTCATAGTATGCTTTGTGAGCTATTGATTTACCTCGCTCTTTAATTTCTTCCTCAGTCCACTGAGTGGCGTTTAACAAATAATCATCAAGCGGATAGTTTTTATTTTTTAAAATTTCAATCTTTTTGATAAAATCAAAATCTCTTAATTGTTCACCATTAGTTACTTTATCTACTAGTATTAAATTTCCTATATTACCAACTATTTCTTCGTCTCCTGTTGATTGTGGTAGTAGGTGTTCAATACTCGCAGAAGTATAATCAACGGGTAGTCCATTGATATTTTGTCCTGTCATATTTTCCAATATATATTGGATAAGTTTTTTATCTCTTTGTTTATTTTTCGTATACACTAAATCCATGAAGTTTACTTCAAATTCATCAAAGCTAGGTAGTTTATCCTTGAGTTTTCTTAATAAATCTGTATTAATTGACTGAATTTTATCTTGGTTATCAGTCTTAGAAAGTTCTTGTGCAAATTTGGCGTAAAGTGGTCCAATGGAACCGGATGATCTTTGAGAAGTTATTGCGTTAAAAATAAAATGAAAACATTCAATTTTCCATAGGATTTTACGTAATACCCTCAATGTTATTTTATTTTCTCTATATGCCCTAATAAGAGATAAAATCATTGGAGTTTGTTGTTTGACATTAAAAAGACGTAATGCTTTTAAAGATTTTTGAATGCTATTTTTTTCTTCAGGACTCCATTGATGACTATCTGGAGATATAATAGAAACATAATAATCTGAGTTTTTTTGAAATTCTAATAATAATAAATGAGACTTAATTTGGGATTCATTTCTACTAGAAGATTCAATGTATTCTTTTATTTCACCAAATAATTGTTTTTGAGTAGTACCACCATATTTAGAAAGCCAATGATGATACAGAAAGCCTGCTACAATATTTTTGTCTAACCCATTATCATCAAATTTTTCTAAGATGCCATTCCACATAACTTTATAAGAATCTAGTGTAATATTGGAAGCTCTTAGCTTTTGTAATAATAAATTTTTTACTAAGTCTGGTGTAGTCAAATCTTTTCCGCGAGTATTGAGAGTTTCAAAAATTAAATAAGCATCATCTTCATTATCTAATTGAATAAATACTAGTTTTAAAGAAAGAATTTTGTTTCTTGTATCTTTTAAAATCTCTATAATTTGATATTTTCGTTCTTGAAAAAGATCACTACAAGAGTCATGACTATCAAATTTAGGGATTTTTGAATAAAGTTGTTTATTGATTAACTCAAATGCTGACTTTAGATTTTGTTCTTCATTACCAACCGTACATTTTATGTCTGCTTTTTTAAAGCTCTGTATATGGTCTTGGAAATAAGGAAAAGATGTTTCAGAATTTATCACATATTCATTTATATTATCTATATTTGCTTTTTCAATATATTGATGTACTCCCCTAGCCAAGTTTTCATCTCCATAATCAAGGAAAGCATTTCTTATAGCAGCAAGCATTAATGTAATAGTTGTTAATCTCTGTTGTCCGTCAACTATTCCATAGTATGGTTTTTCTGTTTGATAAACAACCATTGAGCCTATAAAATAATGTTCATAGTCTCTAATGACGACATCTTCCCAAAAATCTTCAACCTCTTCATCTGTCCATGAATAAGGACGTTGAAATCTGGGAATTTTAAAATATCCTAGAGCAAATATATCTCTAACTTCTTTATCATTAGCTTCAATTTTCATGGTTTTTAATAAATTGTTTTATGGTGTTTGTTATTGAGGGGGGAGATATCAAAAAAACAAACGACAGATAAACTCCCTACTTTCTTTTACAGACGCGAGTTATCGCGTTTTTGCCTACTAATATTTATCATATCTAGATAAATCAGGCATAATTGTATCCTGAAGATTAGCACCTTGGAGGTTAGCACCTTGAATTTTAGCACCCCTCAAATTTGCTCCTTGGAGATTAGCCCCAGCCAAATTTGCTCTTGTAAGGTTAGTCCAAGTTAAGTTAGCACCACTTAAGTTTGCTTCAGTGAAATTAGCTCGGAACAAATATGCACCACTTAGGTGAGCTTGGTTCAAATTCGCTTTGTAAAAATCAGCTTGATAAAGGTAAGCTCCGTTTAATTGCGCCTCGTATAAATTGGCTTCACTTAAGTCAGCACCAATTAAGTTAGCTTCAATCAAATTGGCAAAACTCAAGTTAGCCCTGATTAATTTCGCTGTACTTAAATCAGCCTCTCTCAAGTTAGCGTCTCTCAAGTCAGTTCCAATTAGGTTAGCTTCAACAATAATCGCGCCTTGAAGATTGGTTGTACTCAAGTCAGCACCAATGAGATGGGCGTAACTCAAATTTGCTTGGGTAAGTGTCGCACCACTCAAGTTCGCCACACTCAAATTTGCTTCGCTCAAGTTAGCTTCTATTAACTTGGCTTGGTGCAGGTTTGCGCCACTAAGGTCAGCATTACTAAAGTTGGCTCGCACCAGTAAAGCATGACTTAAATCAACTTTGTTTAAATTCACCCCTTGGAGGTTTGCGCCTCTGAGGTTTTCTCCTTTGAGGTTCGCGGTGCTAATATCTAGTTTCATCTGGGGATTCTGCTGTCTCCACTCTATCCATTGGACTGCACCTGCTTTGAGTAAAGCTAGATGCTCTCGATTTGCCATTTTCTCTCCTTTACTCGTTTCCCCCAGCCTGGGGATTGACGCGACCTGCTACATTTTCAATGGCTGTTAATGCTCCCTCTGCACCTGCGAGAATATCTTGCTCGGCTCCACCTAAGTAAAGCCGTCCAAAACTTCCTACAGCTTGCACTTCCAG
>NZ_JAYGHH010000002.1:51442-53647 GCF_034931045.1 Nodularia sp. UHCC 0506 | reverse complement strand
GATTTCAATCCACAGTGATGTATCTCCTGGTAATGGTAGGAAACCTTGGGCTACTGTTCCCATATAAGCTGCGTGTTGAGGTTGCAGGTTGTCGAGAAATACAAAACTGCGTAATTCTATTCCCAAGGTGATGCTCTCCAGTCATGCGGATAAAGGTAGTCGATTGCAATGTGTGAGTGTAACCTTAAATTACCATAAGGTCAGTACCGCAAGGCGGAAGTCAAAAAGCTTATTCTATAGGTTTTTCGTTGATTTCAAATGGTCAGTTTATTTTCTGTGTTATTACTGTTGACTGAGGTTAAGGTTTGAATTTCTGTTTGGAGATTGGAACGGGCAGATTGTTCGGCAACCTCGAACATTAAGGGCGTATGATAGATGCGCTGCTGCTGCAAAAAATGCTCTAAAACTTGTCTACGACCTGTAATATATTCTAATTCTGAGAACCAGGCATATTCTTGGCGAATAGCACGGCTGTATTCTCTATAGTCTTCTGGGTTAGTTGCCAAAATTGCTAAATCTGCATCAAGTAAGACTTGGCTATCATAGTCATCTGTAGCAGCTTGGTGATTTTTGGTGTTGAGAATCAGACTGGTAACAGTATCTATAGTATTTGTGGGAATGCCCAAATTACTGAGCAATTCATAGGCATAGTCAGCGCTTCTTTCTTCGTTATCTTGAGTTTGAGGATGATAAACTACATCATGAAACCACGCCGCTAGTTGCACAGCAGGGAGGTCTTGAGCGTAGGCTTGTAAAGTATCAATTGTGCTGAGGACGTGAGCAATGTGTTTGAGTGTGTGGTAGTAGCGATCGCTTGTAGAATAAGCTGTAACTAAATCAGTAAAGCTTTGCTCAGATGCTATTTGGCCAACTCCAAAGTTTTGTAGTGTCTGCTGCCAATACCCAAATAATCGCATTGCTTCATCTTGCATAAATATTTGTTTAAGTTAAATTTGTGGTGATTTGAGTGTTGTTAGCAGTAGCAGTGACCACGGTACTTTAATATCTGGTATCAGGGATGAGTATGTTCTCAGTGCGGGTAAGGCTGCTGGGATGAGAAATTTTAGGGAACGTAGCGATGCTGGAATATTACCCTCTTGATCTACAATTCCATATTGTTGGGCTAATTCGGCGACAATTTGCACTTTTCCGGTGCGGCGCATGATGTTGGTATCACCTGTGAGGGCTGCAATTACTCTCCCTGTAAATAAGGGAGTTTCCCAGTTATAGCGGTCGGCAAATACTGAGTTTTTTGGATCAGCAGTATTTTCTGCTACAACTTTATCTGCTAAACTGGAAATTTGCTCAGTACCTACAATACCCGGCCATAAAGACACAGAAGCCACATTATGCGGTTTTAGTTCCACTGACATATCAGCTGCTAATCGGTCACAAGCGGCTTTACCAGCACCGTAGGCAGCACTGAAAATTTGGGACATCCCACCCCATGAGGAAATGGTACAAATTAATCCCTGTTGACGTTTGACCATGATTCTGGCAGCATAAATACTGGCAACATAATGACTACGCAAACCGACGTTGTTACTAGCATCCCAAAGGCTGGGTTCACATTCCCAAAAAGTCTGGCCTTGACTATCGCTTAATGCTTGGACTCCTGAGAAAACGTTATTAACTAATAAATCTAGTTGTCCATTCTGCTCATCTTGGATGCGTTCAAACAGCGATCGCACCTCTTCATCATTGCTATGATCTACCTGGATGGGAATACATATACCACCGGCTTGTTCTACGGCGATTTTGGTATCATTGAGATTGCCTGAGATTTCACTACTAGTATCAGAGTTATCTAATGTTCGTCCGGTAATATACACAGTTGCTCCGACTTCGCCCAGTCCGATAGCGATGCCTTTGCCAATGCCCCGTGTAGCACCTGTGACTAAAGTTACTTTTCCTTCAAGGTTTTGCATCTAAAATTTGATCCTGAAGTTGATAAATAGCGATCGCTTCATCTTTACCTCTTAACTTCACAAATTCATCTACCAATGTTAGTGAAAATAACTCTGGTTGAGATAAACTCAAAACTACTGAATCAGTTACTAAGATTTTACAATTATAGTATTTAGTTATACTCTCAACCCGTGAAGCGATGTTTACCGCATCACCGACGACTGTAGAATCAATCCGACAGGTAAATCCTACCGTACCCATAACCACTTCACCACGATGAATGCCAATACCCACGGC
>NZ_JAYGHH010000002.1:40787-51417 GCF_034931045.1 Nodularia sp. UHCC 0506 | reverse complement strand
GGTAAACCTTGTTGCGATCGCGCACAATTAAATTGTTCCAGGGAATGTTGCATTAAAATTGCGGCTTTGAGTGCGCCATCAGTAGCTTGGTCATCAAACAGCGCCATAATAGCATCACCTATATATTTATCAATAAACCCACCAGATTCATCTATGACTTTCCCCATACAAGCTAAATAGTCATTTAAAAATAAAAAAATTTCCATCGGTGTCATAGCTTCTGACATAGAAGTATAATTACGAATATCACAGAATAAAATTGTCATTTTCTGCGTTGAAGCCATACCTACTTTAATATTTTCTATTCCTTGGGGAGCAATGACAGAAACAAATTTATCTGGTACAAATTTCTCAAATGATTGTAATGTTTTTTGCAATTTACTAAATGATATTTGCAATGCATAAGACATTTCATTTACTGAAGTTGCTAATGCACCAATTTCATCTACACGACTATAAATGTCGGCACGATGTTGCAAATCTCCATTGGCAATTTTAGCAACGCTCATTTGTAACCGTCGCACTGGTTCACTCAATTGATTTGCTAAAATATATGCACACACCCAACCGATGTTAAGTCCTAAGCAACCTACTATCAAAGCTTGATAGATTGCATTAGTAACAGCAATATCTATTCTTTTTGATGATATACCTATTCGTAAAGTACCGATTCTTTGTTTACTTAATGCTAATATATCTGAAGCCACTTCAATCACTTGTTCACCTCGTTCACCCCGAATATCTTTGCCAAAGTAAACATCTTTGAGCAGAAATGTCCTTGATACACGAGTCCGAATGTTAGAAGAGGGATCTATTGCATAATTAGTGACGTTTAAAGGTACTATATCAGGAATATATTGATTTATAAATTCTTCAGGAGAGCCTGCAACTAATTTATCACTTTGACGGGCATCCGATACATAAACATAGACGACATCTTGATTTTCTTGCAGTAAAAGTTGTAAATTTATGCGAATTTGGCTCCAATTTTCTTCTGATAATTCATCAGAATAGGTAGTACTTAGAACCTTAGTAATAACTTTAGCATCATTTAACTTTTCTTGACGGTAAAGAGTGGTTTCACTGTTTGCCCAGACCGTAACAATAGCAGCAATCAATCCAAGAATCAGTAAGGTCGTTGAAGTCACGATCTGGGTGCGAATAGAACGAAAACTTAATGTTTTCATAATTGTGGAATTAACTCTTCTACAAAAGTCACCCATCTTTGATTTTTTGTTGTGTTTGGACAATCATCACCAAAGGCCAAAGTGATTGGACCCCCCATTTTCGCGGGAATTAGTTGTTTTTCTTCACCCCATCTAGTAGCTAAGAGAATATCACATTTCAGTATATCCTCAGTTGCTAATTCTATTGGTTGCGTAATTCTACGATGAACGGCTGGTTTACCACGTACAACGACAGAATTCATAGTATTTAAATTAACATTAGCTAACCTGAGAACATCTCGTAGTCTCACACCGTATAATTTAACTTGATCACTCGGCCACCATACCCGATAACCAACGTTTTGCGTCAAGTTAACTTGGGGTAATTGATCTAAATCTGCTAAATTGAGTTCACGTTTACCTATACTAATTTTGGCTTTTTCTGTACCGAAAATGACATGAGTTACATAAAATGCCCACATCTCATCATCATATTTTGTTCTCAGGTCTGGATATTGACTATAGGGAAAAATTAAATAAATCGGCCCACCTTGCTGACGGGGAATTGGTTGACCATCCTTAGCAATTGCTAAAATAATTGGGTACTTGAGTAAATCTTCGACGTTGATAGTCACTCGATAGGCATCATAACAGACAAAAGTTATTTCCGTAATTTCCCTTTGATTCGCAAATTTTTTGATTAGTGATTTTGCAGGTATACCAGTAAAATCAAATACTTCTGTGGGATCAATGATGTTATTACCATCAATAGTCTTAATATTTTCTGTAGCTAAATCCTGCAACTGTGACCAATTTAATGTTTCCGTTTGCCCTGTTGCTGTATGACCTTGTATAAATAAATTCCATTCATTCTGCTGCTTCTTTTTGGTTTCTTCTGCCACAATTTTGGCATTGCGCGCGATCGCCTCTTTACGCCATACTTCCAGTTGTGCATTTGTCGGCGTTTCTGTACAACCACCCAAGTAAGCAATCATACTCACCAAAATTCCTAGAGGTAAATTTTTCCCAAATCTAGATTTAACCACATTAAAAAATACTTCTTGAAGAGGTATGCAGATTGGTGTTAACTACTTTACAGTCATCATTGTAATACTGTTTTACATGGTATAAAAATTGTCTAGAAACAAAATTTATTATTCTGGATTTCACAAAATGAGAATTGCTGGGCAGGATGCAGGGGGAAAACTTCTGTTACCATTACCCAATACCCTGTAAGGGCGGGTATGGCTACGCCACGCCAGCTATCATAGATATCATTACAAGGAAGAAGGCGGGCAAGGATGCCCACCCCACAATATTATTAAACCCGCCCGTACCAACCAATCCCCAATTCCAAAATAAGGAGTTATCAGTGGTATTACAAGTAAAAACCAGCACATACGAAGCTAAAACTCAAGAAATTGCGAAACAGCTTCTGGCCGCTACCCAAGAAAATCGCTCGTTTTTAGGTTCTTTACGGGATCAAATGCGCTGGGATGATAAATTACTAGCTTGGGCAATGAGTAATCCTGGTTTACGGGTGCAACTATTTCGCTTTATTGATACATTACCTGCTTTACAAAATAAACCAGAAATTGCCGCACATTTACAAGAATATTTAGGAGAAGAGTCTGTAGAGTTACCCTCAGCTTTAAAGGGGATGCTGAATTTTGCTAACCCTGATTCTATGCCGGGACAAGTTGCGGCGACAACTGTTTCTACGGCCGTGGAAACTTTGGCACATAAATATATTTCTGGGGAAAATATTAAACAAGTCATTAAAACAGTTGAAAGACTGCGGAAAGATAAAATGGCGTTCACCATTGATTTACTTGGTGAAGCAGTAATTACCGAAACTGAAGCGCAATCTTATTTAGAACGCTATCTAGAATTGATGCAGCAATTGGTGGAAGCATCAAAAAATTGGTCTGTCATTCCAGCTATTGATCAAGCTGATGGTGAAGCAATACCACAAGTTCAGGTTTCTGTCAAGTTGACGGCGTTTTATTCCCAATTTGATCCTTTAGATGCTGAGGGTAGTGAAGAGAGAGTTAGCGATCGCATTCGGATTTTATTACGTCGGGCGAAGGAATTAGGCGCAGCTGTGCATTTTGATATGGAACAGTACGCTTATAAAGATTTAACTCTGAATATTCTGCAAAAGCTACTGTTAGAAGATGAGTTTAGACAACGGACAGATATTGGGGTGACAATCCAAGCATATCTGCGTGACAGCGAAGAGGATGCTAAAAAGCTGATTTCTTGGTTACAACGGCGCAGTTATCCCCTGACAGTCCGGTTGGTGAAAGGTGCATATTGGGATCAGGAAACCATTAAAGCGGAACAAAAGCACTGGGAACAGCCAGTTTATAACGATAAAGCGGCTACAGATGCCAATTTTGAAACTATTACTCAGCTATTGTTAGAAAATCACCAATATGTATATGCTGCTATTGGTAGTCATAATGTGCGATCACAAGCTCGTGCAATTGCCATAGCCCAAAGTTTAAATGTCCCTCGTCGTCACTTTGAAATGCAAGTGTTGTATGGGATGGGGGATAAGTTGGCAAAGGCTTTGGTGGATCAGGGTTATCGGGTTAGGGTTTATTGTCCTTATGGTGAGTTGTTACCGGGGATGGCTTATTTGATTCGGCGGTTGTTGGAAAATACGGCTAATAGTTCGTTTTTACGGCAAAATCTGGAGAATAGACCAATTGAGGAGTTGTTAGCGCCTCCGAATATGGATTTGTCTCACGCAAAGGCGCAGAGGCGCAAAGAAGAGGAGGGGGGGTTCTTCGGTGTGGCGGATACAGATTATTCAGAAGAAGAAGCAGTTATTAAGTCTGCGGCGGCTTTTAAATTGGTGCGTCAACAACTGGGTAGGACTTATTTACCTTTGGTGAATGGGGAGTATGTGAATACTGCGGAGTTTGTTGATTCTCTGAATCCTTCTGATTTTAGTGAGGTGGTGGGTAAGGTTGGTTTGCTGAGTGTGGCACAGGCGGAGGAGGCTATGCTGGCAGCTAAGACTGCTTTTCCTGCTTGGAAGAAAACGCCTGTACAGCAACGGGCTGGGGTTCTCAGGAAGGCGGCTGATTTGATGGAGTCACGTCGGGCTGAACTTGCGGCTTGGATTGTTTTGGAGGTGGGGAAACCTGTTAAGGAAGCAGATGGGGAGGTTTCTGAAGCTATAGATTTTTGTCTGTATTATGCTGCGGAAATGGAACGGCTGGATGCAGGTGTAATCTATGACGTAGCTGGGGAAACTAATCGTTATATTTACCAAGCTAGGGGAATTGCTGTAGTGATTTCTCCTTGGAATTTTCCCCTAGCGATCGCCTGTGGAATGACAGTTGCTGCTTTAGTTGCGGGTAATTGTACTTTGCTTAAACCTGCGGAAACATCTTCGGTAATTACAGCTAAATTCACAGAAATCTTAATTGAGGCGGGAATACCTAAAGGTGTATTTCAATACGTCCCCGGTAAGGGTTCCGAAGTGGGGGCTTACTTGGTGAATCATGCAGATACTCACATTATTGCTTTTACTGGTTCTCAAGAAGTGGGTTGTCGGATTTACGCTGAAGCCGCAACCCTGAAACCTGGACAAAAGCATCTCAAGCGGGTAATTGCCGAAATGGGCGGGAAAAATGCGATTATTGTGGATGAAAGCGCTGATTTAGACCAAGCTGTTGTCGGGGTGGTACAGTCAGCATTTGGTTACAGTGGGCAAAAATGTTCTGCCTGTTCGCGGGTAATTGTGCTGCAACCAGTATATGATGCTTTTGTACGGCGGTTAGTTGAGGCGACGAAATCTTTAAATATTGGTGAAGCTGAGTTACCTAGTACCCAAGTTGGGCCAGTCATTGATGCTAAGGCACGCGATCGCATCTTGGAGTATATTGAGAAGGGTAAGACAGAAGCACAAGTAGCCCTGGAGTTAACAGCACCAGAACAGGGTTATTATATCGGCCCTGTGATTTTTAGTGACGTGCCAGCTGATGCGACTATTGCCCAGCAAGAAATATTTGGCCCAGTGTTAGCTGTAACAAGAGTAAAGGATTTTGCAGAAGCTTTAGCCGTGGCGAATGGGACTAATTATGCTTTAACTGGGGGGATTTATTCTAGAACGCCTTCCCACATTCAGCAAGCACAGACAGATTTTGAAGTCGGGAATGTCTATATTAACCGCAATATTACAGGTGCTATTGTGGCTAGGCAACCTTTTGGCGGTTTTAAGCTTTCTGGTGTGGGTTCTAAGGCTGGAGGCCCTGATTATCTGCTGCAATTCTTAGAACCGCGCACGGTTACGGAAAATATTCAACGCCAAGGTTTTGCACCCATTGAAGGCGCGGAATGACACGGCGCGTTTATTTTCTGAAACTTGCTTCAGAAATTTAACAACTATTTGGGAGGGTTTTTATATCCCTCCCAGTGTAGAATACCCAATACCCTATGCACTACTTCCGGCTGGCGATATACACAATCATATAGTGTGAGGTCGGCGCACAAACTGTAAAAGAACTTCAAAGAGTACTTTTTTTGTTACCGACAAAAATAGATAAAATCGTAATTATAAAAAATAGTTAGGTTTTCAAGCTTTCTATGGAAATAAGACAGTCCGGAATACATAATTTAACTCCTGAGATTCTTAGAAAAGAGGTTGATGAAATGAATCAAATTGGAATTACCTTTGAGTCAGGTCTAGAACTGGCTTTAGCTAGTTACATTATTATTAATACTTTGGGAGGGGATTTTTGGGCTAAGGAATGTACTACCTTTGGTAAAAAACAGGATTTTTTTAAAACCAAGGGAGATGCTCGAATTATTCACCTTGCACATATGCTTTGGTGTTTGAGAAATTATAGTGGGTTTCAAGAATTCTCAGAGCGAAATAAAAAAGGGGATTTTGAATCAGCTTATTATGAAGTAACTGCTGCTCATTTTTTTTCTGAAGTAGCCAATTCGATTCGTTTTATTATTCCATCTGGTGTTAAAGGTTCTGATTTTGATATTGAAGTAAGTAAATTTTTGTCGTATAATAGTCTATATGTTGAGATAAAAGCTCGACAACAACCTTTCGCTAATGAAAGCCAAATAAATGATCTTTTCAATAAGGCTAGAAGACAGCTCCCCAAAGATGGTCATGGTGTGATATTTTGTAAGATAAAAATATCAGCACAGTTAAAGCAACAGTTAACGCAGGATGATTTTATTCGTGCTGCAAAAAATTGTTTAAAAACGAGTAAACGAATATCTTTTATTGTCTACTGCTGGGATCACTGGGATTTAATTGAAGAAGGTATTGCATTAGCTTACTTAGCTATTAATGAATATGGAGATATGGGTAACATTTTTGCAGGATCGCCTAATCCTTTAAGACTTTCATTTATAGCTGACATTATCTGAAAAATGCTAATAAGCTAGCATCCGAAAGGAAGATTAATATTAAGTTGCGTTCAATTGTGGAGATTGAACACAACTCGTTATAGGTTATAGGTTTGGACTATTGAAGGAGGTTCAAAACTTCAAACCCCAAGCGGTAAAAGCCAAAGTACCCCAACCCAGCAAAAAAGCGACACCACCCAAAGGCGTAATTGCACCCAAGATTTTCACACCAGTTAAACTCAGGGCGTACAAGCTACCAGAAAAAATCGCAATACCAACGATAAATAACCACCCAGTAGCTATTAACATCGGTTGAGGTGATGTTGCACGACTAATTAATAAAGCTACTAACAAAAGTGCTAAAGCGTGGTACATTTGATAACGTGCGCCTGTATCGAAGATTTCCAGCGATCGCTCACTAATCTTTTCTTTCAAGGCATGAGCTGCGAAAGCACCTGCGGCTACAGATAAACCGCCTAAAACAGCAGCTATGCTGACAAATATTTGTGCCATTCCTAATCAGAATTGATTTTAGATGTCAAAATGATATGATACAGCCCCTTTTTCACTCACCTGAAAATCTGCATTGAATTCTTTAGCTTTCATATCTAAATACTCTTGTGCTTCTGCGGCTGGTAGTTGACAATTCATCGCCAAGCCTAACACAGTGACGCGACCGTTATTTTCTTGTAACAATTGATAAAAATTCGATTGCAAGCGATCGCTTAGTTGTTTCTGAAGTGCTTTTTTCTCGTTCTTACTTTGACGATACAACCCTAAGCTTAACCAACCGCCTAACAACATTGTAGGTACACCGTAAATTATACCATTTCTCGAAGTATTTTCCAAGAAATCAAGAGCAGGTTTGTTAGGAAAATCATATACTACAGCCTCATTGTATCCGGTGGAAATGGGCTTGGTTATAGAATTTTTCTGATTTGTGGCTGAAACTGATAGTGTCAAAAACATGAATCCCAGCGTTAATAGCCAACCCGCAGCCAATTTTTCAGCAGTCTTCATAATTTCACATCAGATTTTAAACTTTGCTTGTGATTCTAACCTGACTTAATCCAAAGCTTCCATTAAAAACAGTTAAATATGAAATAGGTAACTAATATCACCTTGTTCACTGGGTTCAAAAGAAGCATTGAATTCTTGAGATTTCTGATTGAGATATTCTTTGGCTTGTTTTCCAGATAGCTTTGCTGCCATAGCGAACTGTAAAACAGTAATTTTACCATGATTGGCTTGCAAGATTTGATAAAAAATAGAGTCCAGGCGATCGCTTAACTCTTTTTTATTTCCACGGCGCAAACCCCAAAACATATATCCTCCCCCTGCTGTTAACGGTACACCCAAGACTATTCCCCCCCAAAATGCATCGTGTGCTTCTTGTTTTTGTTCTGGAGTGATATTTTCAGCGTTTAATTCAAATAACGTGCTAACGCTAACCATCAAAAATAAAACTCCCACAGACACCATGAACCCAGCACAGACTTTTTTAATGCTTTTCATAATTGCGACAAGTATTTAAATTCCTCGTCGCAATTCTAACTTTATTTGCGCGTAGCTTCCAGTAGACGCGAGTAATAAAAACGAGTCTTAGTCATCGCTTGGCGTTGTACCGTAAAACCATTACTTTCCAGGATTTTCACCACATCAGCCTCACGATGCAGATAGGCGCGAGTGGCTTTACTAGGGCCAGGAAAGAAACTGCCAATTTTTTTAAGTATACTCAAAGCACAGGTCTTGGGCGCAAAGCTCATAATTACCCGTGATTCTGCCAAAGAACAAAGGTGAGAAACCATTTCATCAGCTTTTTCTTGGGGGTAGTGAATCAGCACGTCCAAGCAAATAACTGTATGATAGCTACCACTCAAAGATTCTAAATCCTGGACAGCAAAAGTGGTATTTTCGGAATTTTCCAAGGTTGCTAAAGCTCTATCCTTGGCTTCTGTCACCATTTTTTCAGAAATATCGCTGGCATAGATTTTAGCACCATCTACCGCTAAGGGGATGCTCAGACTACCCACACCACAACCAGCATCACAGATTGATAATTCTGATAAATTACCATCGTCTTTCAGCCAGCCAATAACCGTATCTACAGTTTGCTGGTGTCCGGTGCGGATATCTAGCTGGACTTTGTTGACTTCGCCATCGCCGTAAATTCGCCGCCAACGGTCAAATCCTGTGGAATTAAAATACTCGCGAACAATCGTTTTATCATCAGCTACGTTCATAAACTTAAACTTTTAAGTGTTCCCAACCCTTAAAATTATCATTAATAGCAACCGTCAAGAATATTCTGATATATCTTTTTCAAGAATTTTTTCTCTGACTTACGGCATACTAACTAATTATATATAATACCTGAGTTAGCTTGGTATTTATCACTTTCAGAGATAAAATCTATTTTTTAAACTCCAATATTCCAAATCAACTCCTGTGGAATTAAAAACTAAGTAATTGATAGTTATTAGTCATTTGACAAAATCAACCTCAGATTTTGATTTTTGCTTTTTTATTAGTCTTGATTAAGATATAATTAGAAAATAATATAATTGCAGTAGTTATGCTCTAAATAATTATTTCTTTTATTAACCTATCAATCGGTGTATACCTTATATATTACAGCGATTTTTACATAATTGAGAACAGGATTGATAGATTCAAAACCTTGAATTATAGGAACTTTAGAGATATGCTCAATTACCAACAATAATTTTAATCAACCCGCCCCTACTGGCTTGATACTCAGCCCTTTGCAATTTGCCATAGTTTATTTGTTCATTTAGCTTGTTGAATAACTAACCAATGACATCAAACTTACTTGACAGTCCCATTATTCAGTTTACAATTCTCCTGACAGTAATTTTTACTATACCTCCTATATTTGAACGCCTACGACTACCAGGATTAGTGGGTTTGTTGGTAGCAGGTATGGTGCTAGGGCAAAATGGGTTAAAGCTTTTAGATACTAACTCCGAAACTATCAAACTGCTTTCAGATATCGGCAAAGTTTATTTAATGTTTGTTGCCGGGTTGGAAATTGACTTAGGACAGTTTCGTAAAACTAAAAATCGCTCAATTGTATTTGGATTTTTCACATTTATTTTCCCCTTAATTGCTGGGATATGTGTAGGGCGATTGTTCGGTTTTAGCTGGAATGCTTCTGTTCTGATTGGTTCTTTACTAGCCTCCCATACTCTCTTAGCTTATCCCATTGTTAGTCGTCTGGGAGTTGTAATGAATGAATCTGTGACAGTCACAGTAGGGGCGACAATTTTTACTGACACAGCTGCTTTACTAGTGTTAGCAATTTGTGTGGGAATTCATCGGGGAGAATTTTCGGCAATTAGTTTAGTAACTTTATTAAGTGGATTAACCATTTATTCTGCTATTGTATTTTTTGGCTTTGATTGGGCAGGTAAAGAATTTTTTCGCCGTTCTGGAGATGAACAAAGTAACCAATTTTTATTCATCTTACTAGCTTTATTTTTGGCATCTGTGGGAGCGCAGATAGTTGGAGTTGAAAAAATTGTTGGGGCATTTTTAGCAGGTTTAGCAGTTAATGATGTTGTGGGACGCAGCCCAGTTAAAGAAAAAATTGAATTTATCGGCAGCGTCTTATTTATCCCTTGTTTCTTTGTAGATATGGGACTGTTAATTAATATTCCTGCATTTATCAAAACCCTTGGTTCAATTTGGCTAACAGTGGTAATTGTATTAGCTTTGATTTCTAGCAAATTTATAGCGGCATTTTTAACAAAGTTAATTTACCGCTATAACACTGCTCAAATGCTCACAATGTGGTCATTATCACTGCCACAGGTAGCCGCTACATTAGCAGCAGCCTTAGTCGCCTATCAAACATTAAATCCTGCTGGTGAAAGACTAATTAGTGAAGGTGTCTTAAATAGTGTGATTGTTCTCATGCTAGTTACTTCAATTATGGGGCCATTAATTACATCACGATTTGCGGCGTTGTTACAAATGCCCCAAACAGATTTAGAAGCAGAAAATATTTCAACTTGGTGGGAAAATTATGATAGTCAACCACCAGAAAAAACGCAGCA
>NZ_JAYGHH010000002.1:10371-40762 GCF_034931045.1 Nodularia sp. UHCC 0506 | reverse complement strand
CACTGTAGCAGTACCAATATACAACCCCCAAACTCAACGCTATTTAATAGAAATGGCAGCCTTAATAGCTCAACATGAATCTGGGAAAATTTTACCCTTAGCTATTACTAAAGCTCATGTTCACATGGATGATCCACATTTAGGAATATCACTAGAGCAAAGTCAGCAAAGATTAAAAGTGGCTGAAGAAATCAGTCAGGAATTTAATGTAAAAGTATCAACAGCAATTCGGATTGATGATGATATCGCTTTGGCTATTAGCCGCACTAGTCGAGAACAAAATGCTAGTTTAATAGTAATGGGTTGGTCTAGAACAACCAGTTTACGCGCCCGTTTGTTTGGTAATGTAATTGATAGTGTTTTTTGGTCTTCGCATTGTCCTGTGGCAGTTACACGCTTAGTAAGTAGTCCCACAACAATCCAGAGAATTATTGTTCCAATTGGAGATTTAAGACCTCAAACTATCAGCGCTTGGCGGTTTGCAGAAATGTTGGCTGATGTGAACAAGGCGGAGGTTGTACTATTACACGTTTCTAATAGCAAAACTCCCTCTAATTTAGTAGAACAATTTACTATTCAATTGTCTGATATTGTTTCTAAAAGTCATTTACAGGTGAATACAAAAATTCAAATCATTATAGATGATGATGTTGCGAAAGCTATAGTCAGGGAAGCACAAACTTTTGATTTAGCAGTTTTGCGTTCTGTCCGTTATCGTACCACAGGCGGGTTAGCCGTTAGTCAAGTGACAACTCAGGTGATTGAAGAGTTAACCGGTTCTATTGTTTTACTGGGAGAAGCGCATCTTTAGATTAGTGCAATTATGCAGGTCTATTGGCGATCGCTATAATTGTGGATAGAGAAACTTCGGCAAAATAATCTTGCTGAAATTGTTCTTCGCGGATGGCTGCTAAAAATCTTTCTAAAGCGGCATCGTTAAAGCCTTCTGAGTTCATGCTGGGATGCCAACTAATGTGCAAATCACGGTCTTGTCTTGTGACTGTGAACCCCAAAGATTTTAAAGCTTCGATTCCCCAAAATAAAGTTTGGTCACGGATGCCGAGTTTTTCTACAAGTTGGAAGCGGGTAACTGATTGATTTGTGCGACTCAGGTATTTAGCAATACCAACTAAAGTTAGCCAAATTTCCTGGGGTGGTTGATGATTGGGTTTAGACCAAGCGATCGCTAATTGTTGATTATTATAGAGACATCGCTTTAATGATACACGTAAATCATCCCAGTTCGTTGGACAATTTTCCATCAAAACTGCTGAATGCTGATTTTTTAGTTCTGAGTATTCTTGATTTCGCCAATCTAATATAATCTGACTAGAAACGCCATTTATCGCGTCTGAATTCTCCACAGAACGCACAGCAATTAATCTAATTTCATAGCGTTTTTTAAAGGTATTATAATCTAGTTCGGCAATGCAATCACATCTACCTACAGGCAATTCATCTTTATAGTGTCCCCACCAAATCCCAGGAAATCGGCTTTTAGTAGACTCATCTCGAATATCAAAATCAGTTTTAATGTACTGCACCTTTTTGCCTTTCCAATCTTGCTGATTGCGATGCCAAGAATTTTCAAACCAGCAATTTTGAATTAGCAGTTTTGGCACAGGGTTTCCCATTCCGCAAGGTTCCAGAAGTTTGAGTTCTAAAAATAACTCTTTGCCTAAATTGGCGACAGTTACTGTTAAATCTGCTTGCACAGTGGGAGTGAGATTTGTTCCCCCTAAAGATTGCCGTAACTGTTGATTAATCGCCTCTGTAAATAGCGGAATATTTTCTACTAATAAACTCAAACCTGCGGCAAAGGGATGTCCACCAAAGCTATGTAACAAATGTTCTTGCTGTTTGACTAATTGGTATAAATCCACCAAATTGACAGAACGGGCAGAACCACGGGCTAAGAGGGGAGTAGGGAGTGGGGAGTAGGGGGTAGGGGTAGTACCTTGTGTTCGTCCTTCTGTACTCAATAAAACAGTGGGACGGCCTGTTTCTTGGGCTATTTGTCCAGCTACTAAACCTAATACTCCGGCTGGCCATTGTGTATCTTCTAAGACAATAACGCTGGTGGTTGATAAGTCTATCTGAGCAAGTTTTTGTGTTACTTGTGCTTGGACATCTTTTTGTAAAGACTTGCGGCGGGTGTTGGCGAGTTCTGTAACTTCGGCTAGTTGATGACAATGTTTAAGATCCCGGCTAGTTAATAACTCTACGCAAAAACGAGCATCACCTTGAATGCGACTCACAGCGTTAATACGTGGCCCTAAACCAAAGGAAATATCTGTGGGGCGATCGCCATTTTTCTGACATAATTCTAATAATCGCCCTACCCCTGGCCGTCGTCTAGTTGTGACTGGTTGCTGAAAGTCGGCTTGCAATCTTTGAATACCTAATTGCGCTAAATACCGACAGTCTCCACTTAACTGCACCAAATCGGCAATTAATCCCACTGCGACTAAATCATATAAATCTGCTAAGGGATTTTGGGGAATATTTGGTAAGGTTAAATAAAGAGCTTCAATTACTTTAAAAGCTACTGCTACCCCAGAAAGATGAAATAACTGATGTTCACTTGGTAAATAGCGGGGGTTAATAATTGCCGCAACTGGTGGACGTTGTTCTGGTAATGTATGGTGGTCTGTAACTATGACATCTATTCCTAATTTTTGAGCATAAATAATTTCATTAATATTGGTGCTACCTGTGTCGCAAGTTACTATTAATTTACAACCTTGTTTTTGTAAATTATCAATTCCTAGATAATTGAGTCCGTGGGATTCTTTCAGGCGATTGGGGATGTAATAAGTTAACTGGGTATTTTGCTCAAAAAACTGTCCCAAACCATCCCATAAAACAGCAGTGGCGGTAATTCCATCCGCGTCAAAGTCTCCCCAAATGGCAATTTTTTCGTTGTTATTTCGTGCCTGTTGCAGTCTTTCTATGGCTAACTGCATTTCTTCGCCAAATTCAAATGGGCTGGCTGGTTGATAAGTTTTATAGTCGGTAAAGACTGCTAGTTGTTGCTCGTCTTTAATTCCTCTTTGCCATAATAATTGCGCTGCATATAATCCGCTTGATGCTGGTGTATACTGTTTGACTATTTGGATGAACCAGTCTGGTGGTTTTTCGGGTGTTTCTATAATCCACTGCATGGAGTTTTTTAATAATTAAGTTATGCGAAATTACCTGAAATTATTGAAATGAATAATAACAAACCGCAAAGGGCGCAAAGTACACAAAAAAAGAATGAGAAAAGAAGGAGAAATTTTTACAAATAAATTTCCTATCTGTGTTCATCTTTGGTTAATTATTTTTTGCCATTTTACAAACGATATTTATTATTTATTCATCATTTATTTGAGTTTCATTTACCAAAGGATTGAGAATTACGTCATTAGCAATTCCTTCAGGTTTACGGGCGCGAATTGCTGGACGAGTGCGCCTATAACCAGCTCTTTCGGCTTTTTGATGTTCGTAATCAATTAGTCTGCCATAATGTTCATGTTTGCTTAAATTCATTGACAAGAAAATGTGCTGGCGGATATTTCCGAATCCTTTGCGGTTAAAAAATTTGACGGCTGGATTGTTGGTGGGATCTGTATCTACTAGCATGAATCGCGCCCCATCTTCAATCATCCGCGCGATCGCTTTATCAACTAATTTATCTGCTACTCCCCGACGCTGAAATTTTGGATTCACAGCTAACCACAATATGTAACCATAAGTCCAGGATGCTTTGGTGATGATAGTTCCTAAAATAAACCCGGCTAATTCTCCATCTGTTTCCGCAACTAAACAATATTCCGGATCTGTATTGTACAGTCCAATTACTTCCCATTCATCCCAGGTACGATATAAATAAGGATATAAATCACTGGTGAATAGCTGTTCACCTAAGTGGTAAACGGGTGAAATATCATCTATCCCTAATTCACGAACATAAATTAAATCAGTTTCATCAAAGCTTTTCATATAATTCTCTATAATTCAGAAAGATACTTCTTGAATATCGGCAAGATTTGGTAAATTCTTTTGATGTTCTGGGCTAACTTGACTACGTTCACAACGTGTAGCAAAATGACAATAATTACAGTCTTGACTATTTTCTGGTACTTGGGGCAATAGTTGATTTTTTTGATAGTCTGCCAACCAATGTGTTAATTTATCCAATAGTTGATTAAGTTTTTTTGCTGTCTGCTGATGCTGGACATTATCATAATTAAATGTAATTTTTTGCGGTTGACTTTCAGACTGAACAAACCAGTAAGTCATAGAAATATTTTTGGGCAAATAGTCGCTTGTCTCAGCTAATACATACAAATAAAGACGTGTTTGCCAATTTTGTTCTAACTTGCGTTGATTTGGTGGTTTAGGATAGGTTTTCCAGTCAAGAATTTGGGCTTTTTGACTATCTGTTATGAATAAATCATAAACAACCGTCAACAAATAGTCTTGAGTTTGCAGGATGCGATAATGTTCGCTTTCACGGAAAGTTTGGGAGTCAGTTGGCGTTAAAATCTCTGGTGCTGCATTGCTAAAACCTGACATCCAGCTTTTTAGTTGAGTATCCGCTTCTAGGAAACTACCTATTGGTAAACCCATTTCTCGCTGTTGCATCAGCAAGTGAAACTGACTACCCAAAGTCTGGTGTTCTTCGTGTTCGGGATTTAAAGGTGTGTTGAGTTGTTCTAAGTAAGTGTGTTGAAATTTACGCGGACAAGCTTCTAGTAGGTTGAGATGTCCTTGAGATAGGCGTAATAGTGGAGTTGTTTCTGACAGCATTCTTTTATTTTAGAACTTACGCAAATAACCTCTCAAATTTTCATGGCTCAGTAAACTCTATTCCTGGTTTGAGGGACTGTAGACGCGTAGCGGCTTCTCGCAGAGTAGTCCCTATTACCAACTAAAGAGAAAAAATAAAAGGTGGAAGGATGAATTTTGCCTTTTCCTTCATCCCTCTACCTTTTTATGTACCTGATGCTTATTTAATGTTAGCCCGTGCGTCCCTCACTGCGGCAAAGAAAAAGAATCCTGTGAGGGGAATGCTCAATCCAAGGATAATTGCAGTTACCTGAACACCTAAATCTGGTTGTCCAGAGGTAAGTTCAAACACTGAACCGACGGCGGCGATCGCTGTTATGCAAGAACCACCCAGAAATAAACCGCTTTTTGGAGTTAAATACACTATATGTCCCCTATGCTACTGGTTTCACGGCTTGATAAGAGAAGCCATTTTTAGATAACTCCTGAGCCAAAGTCAAAGAATTATCCACACGATCTACAAATACCACGCCTTTGAGGTGATCCATTTCGTGTTGAATGCAGCGCGAGAGTAAGTCCGTAGCTTTGAGGGTTTTGGGACGGCCGTATTCATCTTTATAAGCAATTTCTACGGCTTCGGGACGCTTGACATCTAAATAAACGTTAGGAATGCTTAAACACCCTTCTTGGGCAACGCAGACTTCTTTACTCATCTGTTTGATTGTGGGGTTAATCAATACCAGTGGTGGATTAGCTGGGTTATCTGGTTCACAATCGATGACAATTAGTTGTTTATGAATTCCCACTTGAGGCGCAGCCAAACCAATGCCATCGCTACTGTACATAGTTTGCAGCATTTCGCGCACCAATTGCCGAATTTCATCGTCTACTTTTGCAATCCGTTTGGCATCTTGACGCAGCACGCGATCGCCTAGATAGTGAAGTGTCAAGGGCGGATTTTTTAACTTTTTTTTCTCGACAGCAATTTCAGAGGGCATGATGATCAATGACTAAGTTGTGAAAATTCCTACTATTTCAATTCTATCAATCTCCCATAGCCCCCTGTGGAGATGGAGAAATTCACCTGAATATAAATTTCAATGGAGAAATATATAACGATTATCAATGCAATTTAGATTTTGGGGTGGTGCGTGTTTAAATTTTTGACCAAACTTGACTATTTGCTCAAAGAAACTTTCCTCGGTTTACTGCGGGGCGGTTGGATGAATTGGGCGGCTATCAGTACCGTCACAGTGTTATTATTTCTATTTGGTTTGAGTCTACAAACTTCTTGGCAAGTAGAAAAACTCCTGAATCAGTTTGGTAGCCAGTTAGAAGTATCAGTTTATCTGGCTCCAGATACACCAGCCCACAGTATTGAGCCATTTATCGCCCAAATGCCCGATGTCGTAGGGATACAAACCATTACGAAAGAACAAGCTTGGACTAAGTTAGTCGAGGAATTAGGCATTGCTAATATTGATGGTGCGACCCAAGAGTTAGGGGATAATCCTCTAGTTGATGAGATTAAGGTAAAAGCTCGTAATTCTGAAGTTGTCCCAAATTTAGCCACTGAACTGGTTAAAATTCAGGGTGTGGAAACTGTGCAGTATATAGATGAAGCAGTTAAACGCGTTGCCCAATTGCACCGGGGTTTAAATTGGATTACTTTGACTATTACAGTGATTCTCACTTTAACTGCGATCGCAGTCACTACTACCACCATTCGCCTAATTGTCATGGCGCGACGGCGAGAAATTGAAATTATGCAACTGGTAGGGGCGACATCTGCTTGGATTTATCTACCGTTTATTTTACAGGGAATTACTTTCGGTTTAGTTGGTGGTGCGATCGCTTGGAGTTTCATTTCTTTAATCGAACAGTTTATCAGTCGATCTTTAGCGAATCAACCAGATTTTATTCAATTTATTACCAATGGTTTGCAACTTAGTCCCGCACAGGCTTTACTATTACCTTTAATCTTATTAAGTTTCGGTGCAGTGGTAGGATTAATGGGCAGTTTGTTTGCTGTGCGGCGGTTTGCGAAGAATTAAAATATAGCAATCAGGACTTAATGTATGGCAACTCAGTGGGAATCTTTACTGCAAAATCTCGGTGAATGGCAAGGTTCATTTACCCGATTCTCACCCCAAGGCGCACTTTTAGAAGATATCAAAAGTGTGGTGTCTTTGTCAGGGTTGGAAAATAACCAGACTATCCGCCAGATTGTCAGCCGCCAAGGGCAAGAAGATTTAGTTTTAGAATACAGTTCTGTGGCTAAGAGTACGCTATTTTTTGCCAATGGTGCTTTTTCCCAAGGTTCAATTCAGTTAGCACCATTTACAGAATTTGGGGCGGAACTCGGTTTAATTCATGAAAATCGCCGCTTACGTCTGGTACAAATATTTAATAAAACTGGTCAGTTAGATAAAATAACTCTGATTCGAGAATATTTAGCTGGAACTGAACCAGTAGAACGCCCATCGGTACAAATAGATGATTTATTGGGAGAATGGCAAGGTGAAGCTGTAACGATATATCCAGATTGGTCTTCTCCAAATCATTACGCTACCAATTTAAAATTACAATTAGATAATACTGGGCGATTAATTCAAAGTTTAACTTTTGGCGATCGCACAATTACTTCAACTGGTACTATCCAAGATTCAATTATTCACTTTGACCAAAATCCCCAAAAGCAGGTTCAAGTATTACTCCTCCCTGATGGTGCGTCTGTCACATCTCCGTTACAAGTACAGTTGCGTCAACCTTTATTTTTAGAAGTTGGTTGGTTAATTCAGCCTAACTTGCGCCAACGCATGGTTCGCAGCTACAACGATAAAGGCGAATGGGTGAGTTTAACATTAGTTACAGAAGAAAAAGTTTAACTTATAGCTTCTCTAAGTCGTCTAGCGTCATTTCAATGAATTGGCGTAGTTTGCTAGAATCAATTTTACTAGGATCAAGAAAAGTAACGAGAACTTGAGTGCGATCGCTCAAGTCTTGGGGTAACTCAGTAAGTTGAATTTTCCCATTTTGATAAATGCCTTCGATGGTTTTTAGCATGAATTGTTATGGGGTTGTCAATTGTGAGCAACTTCGCTGAGTGCTTCTTGAATTACTTCATCACTCACACCACGTCGCTTCAGACTCGCAACTAAAGCAGAAATACTATCCCCATCGAACCTTTCTAAATCCGTCCGCAATCCCTGACCGATATAAGCTCGGATCAACGGTTGATAACCGGAAAAACCCAGTAATGGAGCAATTCGCTTTAAATCCTCAATCACATCTTCAGGAATCCGAATTGTGACACTATTCATAGGACGGTTGCGGTCTAAGCGTTGTTTTAAATCTTCAACTTTCATATTGTTCACGCTCCTGGCGCGTTGCTTTACGTGCCGAAATAATCCGAATTACGTCATTATCAGGCTCAATATGAACCACATACAGTAGATTCCATCGCCTATCCAATCCAATGACAGCATCTCTTGCTTCATCATTACGACTAGCATCAACAACTACCAAAAATGGGTCAAAGAATACCTCTGCGGCTGTTTCAAAGGTAATACCATCATGCTTTCCGGAATTTTTCTGAGCTTTTTCCTCATTCCAAACAAATGTGATGCCACATAGCACAAAATGTACGTCCATACCCTTTAGTGTAGATTGAACGTATTTACAGTGTCAATACATATTTAGCATTAAGCGCTCAATTCATGTTCTTCAAGCATTACCTTTACACTAAATCACAACTACGTTGCAACGCTTCCTTAAGTAAAGCCTGATACTCATCATCCCGAATACCGTAAGCGCCAAATCTTTCCAAATGGGGATTCATCATTTGAGCATCAAATAGTACAAATTGCTTTTGGCGTAACCGTTCCACCAACTTAACCATAGCCACCTTCGAGCCTTCACTAATGTGGTAAAACATCGACTCACCAATGAACGCACCGCCAATTACCAGCCCTAAAATCCCCCCAGCCAGTTGATCACCTTGCCAAGTTTCAAAACTATAGGCGTAACCATTCTGGTAAAGTAACCAGTAAATCTCTTGTAATTCTCGTGAAATCCAAGTAGTTTCGCGATTAGCACATCCAGCTACCACACCCTGAAAGTCACGGTTAATCGCCACAGTAAAACGCTCTTGATTGAGAACACGCTGTAACGACTTCGGGTAGTGAAATCGCTCATCCAAAGGAATCAAAGTGCGATCGCGACTTCCGTACCATCCCAGGCCTGTATGATCATCAGCCATGAGAAAATAACCTTGAGCATAACCCCGAATAATCGCAGCGATATCATATTGCATAATTAAACAAACAAGCAAAAAACCCCAGAAAAACACCCTCAGCGTACCTTTGCGTTTCCCTCAGCGTACCTTTGCGTTAAAAAAAAGATGACTGAAGCAATTCCACCCATCACCTTACCACCATCCAACAACCCCCATCTCGAAGGAGAATGGTTGCAACATTCCTTATTACGGTGGCTAGACACAGAATTTTTACCAGAAATAGTCAATCAAAAAATCGCCCAACGTGCGGCACAAATCTTTGTCCGTCAACGCATGGAAGGAGAAAACGACCTGGGATCTCTAGTTATAGCAATTGTTACAGAGATGCAGGCATTTGATTTTTCCAAAAGTTTTTATGGAGAGTTTGCGATCGCCAACGCCGTCAGCGATCTACTCTTAGACAGTCTAGGTATAGACCGTTGTTGTGGAGAATAGCTTGGCTGTGGTCATTAGTTATTTGTCTAAACTAATGACCAACGACTACCAGCTAGACTTAACCACACCAGGTAAAAGACCTTGATGCGCCCATTCCCGTAGTACGTTCCGAGATAGCCCAAAGTCGCTGTAAACACCTCTAGGACGACCAGTTACCCAGCAGCGATTGCGGTGACGAGTCGGCGCACTATTCCGGGGTAGCTGTTGAATTTTCCGGTGGACTGCCAACTTATCCAAAGGAGAATCAGCGTTTTTGAACTCTTCCAACAACGCTTCTCGCTTGTCAGCATACTTTTCTACCAACTTGGCGCGTTTTTTTTCGCGCTCAATCATACTCTTTTTTGCCATAAATTCTCTAACAGATTTAAAGACAGCATTTTCTATCTTACCTTGTCCCCATTAATTATAGGGATATTTTATTTTTCTTGTCCTGCAACTAATGTTTTCCCAGCACTGGGGCATAAATCACTTAACTCACAGGCTTCACAGACAGGAGAACGGGCTTTACAAACAGCACGACCGTGATAAATCAACCGAATTGACCAATTTTCCCAATCTGGCTGGGGTAACAACTTCATTAAATCTTTCTCAATCCGGATCGGATCAGGAAATTTAGTTAAACCCAAGCGTTGACTCAAACGCTTCACGTGAGTATCTACAGTCACCCCAGCATTAATACCATAAGCATGAGCGAGAACGACATTACCAGTTTTTCTTGCCACACCTGGAAGTTGTAATAATTGCTCCATTTGGTTAGGAACAATAGAGTTAAACTCGCTGACAATTTTTTGACAAGCCCCTTGAATATTCTTCGCCTTATTACGATAAAAACCCGTAGAACGCACCAAATTTTCTAACTCTTCTAAATCAGCATTAGCTAAACTAGCCGCATTAGGAAAGCGTGCAAATAAAGCTGGTGTAACTTTATTAACTCGCTCATCTGTACACTGGGCGGAGAGAATAGTTGCTACTAACAGTTGGACAGGCGTTGAATAATTCAAGGAACAAGTTGCATCTGGATAAAGACGCTGCAAGCGGGCGAGAATTTCTAACGCCCGTTGCTTTTTGGATGGGGATTTCCGGCTCACACTCACTGGAATAACTTTTGCACCCACTCTAATTGAGAAGTTAACTGACTAGTTTCTTTGACAATCAGAAAAATGCCTAGTCCTAAAAGTAGTACTAAACCAGTTTGCATTACACCTTCTTGAATCCGGTTAGGTAATGGCTTACCACGGACACCTTCAATCAGCAAAAATGCCAGTTGTCCACCATCTAAAGCTGGTAAAGGCAAAATGTTGATGATTGCCAAATTAATGCTGATCAAAGCCCCAAAGAAGAACAGACCACCTGTATCATTTTGGGCAATGTTGGAACCAATTTGGACAATTTTAATCGGCCCTGCTACTTGACCTGCTGTTTCCCCAAAGTTAGTAATTAGTTGTCCAAACCCTTGAAAGGTCAGGGTGACAAGGCGCTGAAATTCAGTAGCACCAATATTCAACGCTTTGCCCAGATTATTAACAGGACGGCGGACAACTTCACCATTGGGAGCAAGTCCGATACCAATACTACCTCCGGCTGGCTTATCTTCAGGAACTACATTCACTAACAGTGTTTGGTCGCCACGGGCAATTTCTAGTTGGACAGATTGACCAGGACTATTTTTAATGATGTCTCTAAAAACTTCAATGTCTTTTAGGTCTGTGCCAAATTCTCTTTGATCAGCTGCTAAGATGACATCTCCTGGTTGAATTCCGGCTGTGGTGGCTACAGAACTGACTTCTGGTGCTAGTTGTTGAATTAAAACGCCTGGGGCGCTGGCTTGTCCCACACCGATGAGGCTGACTTGAGTTACCAAGAGAAAATAGGCAAAGATTAAATTTGCAATGACTCCGGCACTGATCACAATCGCCCGGTCGAAAATGGGACGGTTACGCAGCAAATTCGGGTCATTGGGCGGAATATCGCTATCTGGGTCATCATCTGGAAAACCCACAAAACCCCCCAAAGGAAAGGCGCGGATAGCATATTCAGTTTGTGGTCCTTGGTACTTCCAAAGAACTGGGCCAAACCCTAAAGAAAAGCGGTTAACGAGAATACCTTGAGAACGAGCTGCGGTAAAGTGTCCCAACTCGTGTACCAAGATCAGAACAGCCAAGACTGCGATCGCTGCTAAAACTGACATAGAGTAAATTAGTCAAAAAATTCGGATATTATTCTTATTGTAATAGTTAAGGAATGGCTAAAGAGTCTTAACCCATGCTCGGCTAGTTTTACTTGAAGGGAATATACTCAACTGCATTGATCCATTCCTCAATATCTGAAGCCTTTGCTATCAATTCTAAATCTTTAACGAATTGACCAATTGTGCCACCCAGTTGATGTCCAAAAATTAATCCTGAAAACTGTTTTCCTGCTATTTGCCAAGTTTCAGCTAAGACCCGAAAACGGATGTCTTGGGTAAATAGGACTCGTTTAAGTTCAGTCACTCTCTCTAATAATTTATCATCAGGGAGTTCTTGCGTATCATCGTCCAAAGCGGTTAAAACATCTATACCCCGACGACGCAATTGTGATGTAATAGCTTCAGGGACATGAACATCCATATACAGAGAAATAGGCACTTACAGCAGTCCTTTTGCTTTCATTCTGCTGTAAAAAGGGGATTGTACTGATGGGTTCTTGGTTTCTTGAACTTGTTCCCATTCTTCCCTAATTTCTTGGTCAACCTCTTCTTGGTGGTCAAAGTAATAACCCATAGCCGCATGAGCTTCAGCGTGGCTTAAATAAGGATGTTGGCGACACATTTCTTCTACTGACCAACCATAAGCAAGATAGTCCATAACGATTTGCGCTACTCTAATCCGAGGAAAACGCTGTAATCTTGCCGGCTGATGCTCATTTTTTTCGATATGTGGGTAACTCAGAGCTAACATATTATTTTATCTAGCTAAGTTGCCATATCTTTATAGTATAGGCTTTACTGCCTAAATCTCGTAATTTTTTAGCATTGTAATCCAGGTCTCATTTACCTGTGCGCTCTCTCATTATAGTTTGGCAGGAGTAACAAGTTAGTACTGGTGCGATGTCTACGACTGGCTACGCACTGCTCCATCTACTCTATATAGTCCAATTTTCTGTCACTAAACCGGGAACTTTGCCGAAGTCACCAATATTTCGGGTCAATAATACTAAATTACGAGATATAGCGATCGCGGCAATTCTTAAATCCATCGTAGCAATTCTAACTTTTTGTTCTCGCAATTCATCAAATACTGCGATTGCCCCAGCATCAAATGGTAAAATGGGAGCAGTAATCGTCATCCTCATTAACAGGTTTATCAGATTGACGAAAAGCACGTCCATATTCTAAAGCTTCCAGAAAAGCCTCCTCATCAGAGACAGAACCAATAAGTTTTTCTAGCCAGTTCTCAGATATGGGCTTACTTTCAAGTTTATGCTGGAGATCAAAAACTGCTTGTTCAAGAGTATTTAAACGTCGTTCAAGAATTGCTTCGTCTAACATGGCTTCTCCTTCAATAGTTATTCGCAATCCAGGTGTTATATACCTTTGCGCTCTCTCATTATAGGTTGGAAGAACTGACGAGTTGGTGCTGGTGCAATGTCTACGACTGGCTACGCCTACGCACTACAACAAATTCTTAAATTCATCTTTTGTTAACTGGCGATCGCGCACAATAAACACCAAGCAATCCAGTCCCTATATTTTCAGCCTAAATAAACGATAAAAAACCTACCTGCTGAAAATATTACTCATAATGAGTCCACATCCGCAAAATTTTCACTGTATTCTCAGACTCAACCACCTCATATACCAGACGATGCTGAATATTGATTCTTCTGGAGTATGCACCTTCTAAATCTCCCACTAACTTTTCATAGGGTGGCGGATTCTGAAACGGATTAGTTTGAATGATATCGAGTAAGGTTTGCGCCTTATCTCTTAAATTACTAGCGGTGAGCTTTTTGGCATCTTTCTGTGCTTGTTTGGTGTAAACCAAATCCCAACTCACCACTCTAACTCCCGATCACATTCCTCAATCGGCGTTGCTAGTCCTTCTCGAATCGATTCCCTCATCCCTGGTACTGAGAGAAGATACAGGGTTTCTTGTACAGATGTCCAGTCAGCTTCAGACAATAACACTGCATTGCTACTTTGTCCTGCAATCACAATGGGTTGATGGGATTGATTTACGGAATCAATTAAATCCTGTAACTGCTGTTGAGCTTCATTGATGGGAATCATAAACCTCCATCTGTCTAAATCTGCTTTTTCCAATTGCAGAATTTTCAAATTCTAAACAAAGTTCTATTGCTTCTTGGATACGTTCCATTAGCTCATTGAGGGATTTTGCTTGTGTGTGACAGCCTTTTAGATTGGGGACTGAAGCCACGAAGTAACCATCTGAGTCTCTCTCAATAATTACACTGAATTCTTTGACCATGTGTCAACTACAGTTAGCTCATAATTAAGCTTATTGTATCGAATTCAATAAGTCTGTACAGGATTAGAAGTATAAGAGTAATAATTACACACAACTTAGTGCTTTGACTTTAGCAATGGTACTTTCAACATCTGGTAGTTTTTGACCGTATTTCTCGGCTGTTTCCAACCATAAATTTCTCACAATCATCAATTCTTGTAACGTTTCTTCTAAAGTTTCACCTTGTGCTAAACATCCGCGTAAAGCTGGAACTTCAGCCACAAAACCACCTTCATCACATGGGTAAACGACTATGGGATAGTTCATGATTGTTCTCCTTCTATTAGCTCTAATACTTGTTTAATATAAACTGATTTAACACGATTACTATGAACTAAAATTACTAAGTTTTTTCCTTTTCTAACCATTTTCTGCTTCTAACTACAACTAACTATTATCCTGTTACAGCACTTCCGGCAGCTATGAGGTACATCCCCAAAGCTGAAAGCTATGATAGGAGAGGGACAAGGAGAAAACTGTATTGCATAATAGCCGGAAGCGCTGTAATCCATGTAGTTTTTTGTTGTTTTGGTAGTCATCCTCATTAACAGGCTTCTCAGACTGAACCTCACTTACAAGATAAACGATAAACGCAATCAAGGCTAATTAGAAACAGGAGCATCTTCATAAAGAAATGGTTTTACATATTTTGGTTGATATTTAGGATCACTTTGACTCATATTTCCATTATTGTTTCTCACAAGATAATGCGCCCCATCAAAATACACTCCACCAGAGAGAGATGCTGCCTTGCGTTTGAAGTAATGGTATGAGCCAAGCTTGTCTTCTATAGACATTGTTTTCGATACATAGCAGGCTTCAAGCATATAGAATTTTCCAAAATACTTGCAGGAAATATCTGTACCTAAAACAAATCCAGTAAGTTGTAGATTGAAATTTAAGGTGGCACTGCCAATACGTAAATCGTGTTCTTCATTGTTCACATTTAACGACATATATATACCATTATGATCAGTCGCATATTCAAATCGCAGGTAGATTGATTTTTCGTATGTTATTGGGGCTTTACATAAATGTACTATATATTCGTTGTCAATACACTGATAAATAATATACCCATTCTCAATAAAAATGGATAAGCGATTTTTTTGAGGGGAACCATGATCAGCGATGAATGAACGTGTAAATAGTTGTTCTTTGTCAACAATCAAGTGATAAATAATTGACCCTCCAATTCGATTATCTGTTGGTTTTCGAGTGCTTAGATACTTTTCAATTAGTTGATTGAGCAATGAATCATAACAAATAAATGAAGTTGGAGTTTTGCGATTTTCAAGAAGTCTCGACACGCCACCCATATCATTATCTTCTGCAAGCCCATAAATGAGGATGATTTTGTACGACGATATTTCCGGTAGTAACAAATCTGATTTCACCACATTTCGAGCTTCACTACGTTCGCGGATAGAGTCAATATATTCGGTCGCTTGAGAAACATAAGATTCAGCAGTAGCATTAAACTTTCGACGGTTCCCATCTGTTCGCTCAACGATGAATGGAGATACAAAAGGCGTTTTAAGCTCGAAAACAGTTAAATTACAAGATTCTAGGTTAGCACAGAGGAAGTCCGGTTCTGGTCTAAAGCCGCGCTCGTTGTCAAATGGAATTTGTTTACCAGATGATTTTTCGTAGGATTGAACAGTATCAAAACCCAGAATTTTGAAAACAACTGGATTTGACTCAAAAAAGTATTGGTATTTTGCCTCAGAATTTTCTTGATCTACCAGCAATTCATAAAGTGCATATATTGCATTCCAAAGGTCTAAGTCACTAAACATATAATTTTCCAAAATTAATTACTTGTGTAGAGACGCAACCTAAAACGCCTCTACTTTTTCAGCAGATATCTAAATCACAAAATGTCCCTACCCAAAAATGGTTGCAACACCTCCGGTACTTTAATCGTCCCATCTGGCTGCTGATAATTCTCCAAAATCGCTGCCATAGTTCTGCCCACAGCTAAACCGGAACCGTTTAAAGTATGGACAAACTGCGTCCCCTTCTTACCAGCTTCCTTAAAGCGAATATCAGCCCTTCTTGCTTGGAAATCTACACAATTAGAACAACTGGAAATTTCTCGATACTTCCCAGAAGAAGGCAACCATACTTCTAAATCATAAGTTTTCGTTGCCCCAAAACCTAAATCAGCAGTACATAAATTAATGACTCGATAAGGTAATTTCAAAGCTTGTAAAATTGCTTCGGCATTTACTACCAATTTTTCTAATTCATCAAAAGAAGAACTAGGATGAACAACTTTTACTAACTCAACTTTATTGAATTGGTGCAGACGAATTAAACCCCGCATATCTCGCCCATAACTTCCCGCTTCTCTACGAAAACAGGGAGTATAAGCACAGTGATAAATTGGTAACTCTTCCGCAGCTAAAATTTCTTCCCGGTAAAGGTTGGTAACGGGAACTTCTGCTGTGGGTATCAACCACAATTCATCATCAGCACATTTAAAACTTTCTTCCGCAAACTTTGGTAACTGACCAGTTCCGGTTAAAGCATCAGTATTCACTAACAACGGCGGACTAACTTCTATATAGCCGGCTTCTGTTTGCGTCTTCAGCATAAACTGAATTAATGCCCTTTCTAAAGCCGCACCTGCACCAACCAGAGTCACAAACCGACTTTGGGCAACTTTTACAGCCCGTTCAAAGTTGAGAATACCTAATTTTTCGCCGATTTCCCAATGAGGAATAATCTTTGGGTTTTGCGGGAAATATTCATCACCCCAGCGCCGCACTTCTTGATTATCATTTTCACTTGTGCCAAGAGGTGTGAACTCACTGGGTAAATTGGGGAGTGCTAACACCAGTTGCTCAATTTCGGCTTTGAGGGCTTTTTCTTGGGGTTCCAGTTCACTTAATTGAGCTTTAACTGAGTTACCTTCGTCCCGCAAGGCTTGAATTTCTGGAGATTGAGGATCAGTACCAGATTTAATCTTCTGTCCGACAAGTTTACCAATTTCGTTACTGCGGGCTTGAAGTTGACTGCGTGTCCCTTCTAGTTCCCGTTGTTGCTTGTCTAATTGTAAAATCGGTTCGATGTCGTATTTACCACTACGACTGTTCAAACGTTCTTGGATTAATTGGGGATTTTCCCGTATTTGCTTAATATCCAGCACAGATTTTTCTCGGTTTTTTGCCTAGTGTCTTCTTGCCAAAACATCAGCATATCCTGATTTTGGCTTGGGAGGGCAGGAATTGCCAATCTAACAATTTCGTTCTGCTAATCTTGCTCAAGCTAGAAAATTCTATATTAATTCTGATTGTGAATATAGTTGTTAAGTCCGGGTAATGCGATTAAGTAGCCAAATGGACACTGCAAGCCCTGCAAAGTGGGCTGAAACGGTGTTGATGTTGGCCTGGACTACAAGCATATCTAGACCGCTAATAATCCGTGTAGGGTCAAATAATTGAGTGGTTGCAGCTTGGGGAGATATCGATCTGGCTACCAATGTCCCTACGATCGCTTGTGAACCCAATAATGTCACTAGCATTCCCACTAAATTAATCCACAGTCCCAGGCGTAATACTTGCAGCGTCTCACTTTTGCGAGGACGATTACTGGGATTTGAGGATTGCAATTGATTACCTATTCTGGTATATCGAAAAGCCAAATAAATGCCGCCAGCTAAAATAACAATTCCGCAAACTGCTAAAAATACGCCAAACCCAGTCCCAGGATTATTACCTGTGGCATTTCGTTGCTGACTAAATATCGCAAATAGCAGCACAATAATTGCAGAAACAACTCCTAAGACTAGCTGAATCCAAAAACTAATCCAACCTGTGAGGCGAAAGGTTTGGGCGATCGCGCGGAGATTAGACGAAGACGATGGGGTGTCGGGGTTTTGTGACATACTGATCACCAATGCGGTAAAAACTTGTTAAATTTAATATCACACTTACCAGATGGGATACGAGTATCTCAAGTCCAGGTAGTCAGTGTTGAATGCTGATTTGATTGTGTCTACAAGCATATAGGTTTTTATCCCGACTTTTCACATAGCTTAATTTTTGAGGTTTTGTACTGGGATAATCACAGTAAAACAAAGTGTTTATTAACTTTTGCAGACAAAACGGCATTTTGCTTGTAAAATTTCTTCGATGGCATTTTATGCTTAGGCAGTTCTAACCAGTTTGGCATCACTTGACACCTGGAAGCTGTCCAGGCGATCGCTTTAATTGCTCCTCTCCACAACACCTATAACTTGGGTAGGAACGTAGTATTTTGCGCTCCTCAAACTTGCACATCTGTCCCGCGACTCTAGCCGCGTGGGTAATTGTTGTAATGTTTACCCAGAGAAAACCCTGCCAAAGTAGCCAGATATAACTGCTTATTTTGTAGTAGCACTATATACTGTCTACCAGGATTGTAGATACCACTATTACCAGGCATTTTTTAGCCATTCACTAAACCATGAAACTTGAGGATATATATCAATTCTTTGAGAATCCTCCGCCAACTTATCTCTGTCAGGAAGTAGCAATTTGCTATATTTTGTATATCTTGTTACAAGGTGAATCCTACGGAACTGAGTTGATCCAGCGATTGGAAACTGAATACCCTATCTATCGGCTGTCGGATACCGTACTTTATAGTGCGATCAAATTTCTCGAAGACGAAAAGGCTATTACTGGGTATTGGAAGAAACTCGAAGGGCGAGGTCGCCCCAGGCGGATGTACCAAGTTTCTCCAGAATGGCAAGAACGATCACAGGATTTGGCACAACTTTGGCAAGATTACAGAAACGGGAGAACAAAATAATGAATAATTAATGAATAACTCATCATAGATAAGTGTACTCCAATGAAAACAATAACAATTTAGTTATGGATACTGCAATTGTTCCATCGACGTTGCTGCTCACACTGTTGTTATCAGTTGGGTTGTTTTTCTTTATTCGTGCTTCCACCAAAGACCGGATCACGAAAGCACAACTTGTCTCTGAACAAGATGAAAATGCTTTAATGCCCAAAGTTCGGGAGTATTTTCGCTCGCGGTCTTACCAAGTAGAAACCATAGACCGAGAAAAAAATCAAGTTATTTTTGAAGGTTTTGTTCAACCTAGCTGGTTTTTAGCAGTGTTTTTAACACTACTGGCATTTGGAGGTATGGCTTGTCTGGCGTTGGTTTTATCGATGCTTTTTCCTGACTTCGGTACTTTATTTATCGGATTAGTCATACTTTCGCCTTTGAGTGGTCTGTTTTATTGGAAAAAATCAGGAAGATTTGAGAAGGTATCTTTCCAGATAGAGTCAGCAAAGCAGGGGGAATCAAGCTCTGTAAGTAAAATTACTGTAATTGCCCACAGAGATGAACTCATGGAGTTACAAAAGGCTTTACAGTTGAAATCGGCTGATTGACATGAGGGAGGAGGAAAAAGTTGGCGGATACATAAGTTTTCCCTACGACATTGCATCGTAGGGAAAAAATTATATCTGCTTACTGAGCTTCCTGGGCAATCCATTGAAGGAGAGCGCAACTCAACTCTCACTTGCGGACGCATTTTGCTCTATCTGACTCCCCTCTGTATCATTTGACTAGAAATCAATTCATACAAACCAACGCGGTTTGAGAAGAAGCTGATTTTCTTATTCAGTCCAATTAACTGGGCTTGATAATATACTGGCAAATCATTCACAAACTTAAAAAAAACGAAAACTTTGCATAAACTGAGCAACTTTACTAGTTAAATGATTGTGAGAAGCCAACATTCGATCATTTAAAAGTTAACCATTTATATCTAGCGGCTAGCCACAGCCACTGGTTCCATACCTACTGGAGATTCTAATGTCCGCAGACTGGGAAACAAGAAATGGTTTTCTTCTACGTATTGAGCGCCAAACAGACCCTTCTCTGCCCAGAAATAACGGTCTGTTGTGTGTTCATTTCGCTTTACAAGTAGCAATGCTGGTGGCGCAATCCCTTCAGCTTGAATGAATTTTCTCGCTGCTGTTACAGGTTTTTCTTCGCCACTTTCGATGCTATATTGAGGCACATGCTCTAGAATGCGTCGTCCTTCTTGGCGACGGCGACTTTTCCGCTTACGTCTTCTTGCCAACTGATTGTCCTCCTCTTTCAAGCTATAGATTGTAGTTATAGCTACAAAATCCGTCGCAATTATATAAGTTCTAGTTCAAAATATCAATAGTTCTTAAACTTTTGATACAGAAAGATAATATTTAAAATTGGTAAAGCATATAATCCCCCGGTGCAAACCATTACTGCAAAGATTTAGTTAAGCTTGATGCAAAGAGTGAGAAAAAAATAAAGCAACATTCTTCTATCTTCCCTCAAATTCTGTGATCTTGAGCAAAAGCTAAAAAATGTTAATGTCTGCCAGTTCAGATTTTGTTGCTCTATGCCGAGAGCAAATAGCACTGTTAACCCAAGGACTGGGAGCATCTTTAAGTGTTGTTTACTTAACACAAGAGTTGGTGGATGCTCCTGCTGGTGAGGCAAAATTAATTCCTGTAGTCGTTTACCCGGAGACAGCAGTCTTACGACCAGGAGAAGATATGACGGAAGCAACAATTGGAGATGTTTTGGTGTTACCTCAGCAACAGAGTAGATTATTGACAGCCGGGACGGGATCACCGATTTCATCACAGGAGACAAGGAAAGTAGATGCTGAACAACCTGATTTAACAGAGGAATCTCGGCTCAGTGGACACCAAATTGTCCTGCCTCTAATTCATGAAGGTGTGATGATGGGGTTGTTGGTGACGGGTAGAGAAGACCGGGCATGGAATGAAAAAGAGCAAAGCGAAATTCAAAAAATAGTCCAGACGCTGGCGATCGCCTGTATTCTAGATCAACGTCGAGCTTGGCTACAACATCAGTTACACCAACAACAAATTCTCCAAGAACAGCAGCGAGATTTGCTCGATAATCTCCTGCACCAATTTCGTAACCCCTTGACAGCATTACGCACTTTTGGCAAACTGCTATTAAAACGCTTGCGACAAGGTGATCCCAATCGTGAAGTAGGGGCGAATATTGTCCGAGAAAGCGATCGCCTAGAAGAATTGCTACGACAGTTCGATCAAGTAATTGACTGGACTGAGGCAGATTTAGCGCCTTTATCGTTGCCAGAAAATGAAGTATTTGTAGAAGCAACTGTAGAGAAAGAGCGCAAACCAGCATTATTGTTGCCGGGAACGGGAGAGAAAGAAACTGATTGCTTTGTAGTTGATTTATTAACACCATTACTAGTGTCAGCTAAAGCCATAGCACAGGAGCGTCATCTACAACTGAAAACAGAAATTCCTAGAAATTTACCACTAGTACAAGTTAATGTCAAAGCATTACAAGAAGTATTAAGTAATCTCATTGATAACGCTTTAAAGTACACTCCTCCAGGTGGCAAGATTCTCATTCAGGTAGGGCAAAAAAAAGTTAATTTCCAAGGAATTGCTATTAGTAATACTGGATCTGGAATTCCCCCAGAAGATTTAGCACATTTGGGAGAACGCCATTATCGGGGAGTACAAGCGCAAACTGAAATTCCTGGTAGTGGTTTAGGACTAGCGATCGCAAAACAATTAATACAACAAATGCAGGGCGAAATCGAGATTTTCAGCCCTGCAATTAACTCAACTATGTCTTCAGCCGATGCACCGGGAAATACTTTTATAATTTGGTTGCCAATGAAGAAGCAGGGGGGATAAGAGGCAGGGGGCAGGGAGCAGGGGGCAGGGGAGCAGGGGGCAGGGGGCAGGGAGCAGGGGGAGAGAAGATGGTAACTCCCCAACGACCAATGACCAATTACTATCTCACTGAAACCAGCAAGTTTTGATTGATTGTCATTTGTAAATCGGTATCAGGTGAGATCGCGATTAAGTCAACGCTGTTTCTACCAAAGAACAGACCAATTAAACCGCCGATAGCCGCACCACCGAGGACTTCTTCTGTGGCGATCGCGCGATCGCCTGTAACAGCAGATACCGCAGCCGCAGCACTAGCACCTAAGAGAGTATTTTGGATGATTGTACTGGTGCTTGTACCTCGTCTAATGGTTTCAGTTTTAGTAATTACTTCTGAAGAGGCGTTAATTTGATACTCTTCACCTGTGGTTAACAGTAGTCTTTCGGCCACGAATTGCGAACCACCTCGAGCCGGTTGGAGTTTACCAACCACTTGACTACCAGCCGGAATGACTACTCTTCCTTCTTGGGTAACTACATTTTGGTCTACTGTCAGAGTCAAAGGTGCTGTTTCATCTTTCGTAACCAGGATTTTTTCTGCCTGATCATATTTCACAGGAATAGCAGTTCCTTGGGGAATGGTGACAGATATAGGTGTGGGTGCAGTCGTTTGCAGGGCAACGATATAAGGCGAATTAATTGCTGAAGCTTGATTAGAACTGACTAACGCCTGATATATAAACGCGGCTACCTGGGCGCGTGTAGCTGTTGCTGTGGGATTCAAGAACTGAACATTAGGATAGTTAACCACAATTCGCCGCTCAGTGGCAGCAGCGATGGGACTACGGGCCCAGTCAGCAATATTAAAGCTATCACTGAAAGTTTGTAGAGTTGTTTGGGTGTTAGCAGTGGGAGAATAATTTAAACCATTAGCTAAAGCCACCAAAACCTGTTGGCGGGGAATATTTTGGTTAGGCTCGAAGCGATTACCGGGATATCCTGATAAGAAACCGATAGTATAGGCTTGGCGAATCGCATTAGATGCCCAAAAATTGCTGGACACATCTACAAAATTAATGGCTTGCCGTTCTGGTGCTTTTGAAAAAGCATTGTTAATCATCGCGGCAAATTGGGCGCGGGTTACTGGTTCTTCTGGGCGGAATCTACCATCAGGAAAACCAGCAATCACACCTCGCTGTGACAATTGTTGAATGAACTGCGCTGCCCAATAGTTAGACGAAACATCAGAAAATGTGGTTTGAGCTAAAGATTGTGAGGCGTTAATAAAGGGTGCGATAGCGCCTATTGTGAAGCTCACAGTCATAAGTGCAGCAGTTTTAGATTGCCCACGATTTAAATTAAACATTGTTTTTACTCCAGTAAAATTAAGTTTTTTCTCTTACTTATTCAGACAATTTGTGTAATGAAAAGTTCCTAGTTTTTTTCTTTTTAATCAGTAATTTTGCTATTTTAAATAATTCGTATATTTTATTTTTTTGCCGTTAAATATTAATGGGTATACCATTTATGGATAATAGTTTGCGAGGCGTAGTCATGGAATATGGTTTGAACAACAATAAATTAAAACAAACCTATATTGACTCAGACGTGACAGCAATAAAAATAGTTGCAAGAGCATGAAATATTTTTGACTCTTGCTTTATGAGTATTCAACTAGCTCAGATGTCTGTCTTTTGGTATAAACAGTGATTTGACTGCAAAATGCTGGGGTAAGTTTCGCAAATGCCGAAAAATAGCTATACAAAATGAAGCGATCGCCTACTATAGTTACAGTAGCGATCGCTCATGGGAGATAATTAAAATCACGGCTGTAATCTGGTGAAGCTTAGTAGCGGTCTATGACTAAATTAGAATTAAGTGCCAGTCTCAAATCCTGTTCTGGTCTTACCACGAAAACTTCAGTTTCTTTTTTACGTAGCAGTACACTGGCTAAAGCACCAGCAGCTGCACCACCCAGAGGTTCTAAAATTTCAATTCTGCGATTACCTGTAATTAATGAAATTGCCGTGGCAGTACCAGCACCAATAGCCGCATCTGTCAATATTTTACCGCTATCGTTTCTACTCACTGTTTCAGTTCTGGTGATAGTCTGAGAAGAAGCATTAATTGATTGGCGACGGCCAGAGGGAAAGACTAATTCCCGTGCGACAAAACGCACACCTCTGATATTGTCATTATCCCTATTTCTGCCGTTTAAATATACAGGTTCTAGCTGTCCTACAACTTCGGTGTTTCTCGGAATTAAGACATTTCTCCGGTTATCGGTGATGTCGTTGGATATTTTCAATGTCAGGTCTAATGTTTCCCCACGACTAACAACAACTTTCTCTTTGTCGTATCTAACTGGAAAACTTACGTTAGCGTTAGCAGGGATGGTAACTGTTCTTGATTGCCCAATATTATACTGAGCATGAGCAGGAGCAAAGGCAATCATTGGAGCAACAGCAGTGGTAGTAATTGCCATTGCCATGAGTGCGGCGGTTCTAGATTTCCATTGATAGAGGATAGTCATAGGATGCTTGTGTTTTATTTCTGTGATGTATGATCTGACGATAATTTATGGTGATTGTTTCTAAACGTGATAACTAATAATTGTTCACGGAATAACTGTTCACTGATAACTGAATAAATACAAACCATACAAGCAGGTTTAAATTGTTTGAGGGCATGGCAGTTATATTTTTCTTCGGAGTTCAGCAAAATAATTTGCTTCATCCGAAAAACTTGGTCATAATCTTGTTAAGATTAGTAAAATTACGGACTTAAGGACTAGAATAGTGATAATCACATAGGTAAACTATCAAATAGTGCATCTGTACTGCAAGTTCGTAAAATATTTAGATGCGGCACTATAGCCTCAATGATTCCAGTACAACTTATCCTCAAAAACTTCCTCAGTTACCGTGATGCAACTTTAGATTTTCGTGGTTTGCATACGGCTTGTATTTGTGGTTCTAATGGTGCGGGTAAATCTTCACTTTTAGAAGCAATCACATGGGCAATCTGGGGTCAAAGCCGTGCCGGTGTTGAAGATGATGTAATTCATTCAGGTGCGAAAGAAGTTCGGGTTGATTATGTTTTTCAATGTAATCAGCAAAAATATCGGGTAATTCGCACCAGAGTTCGGGGTGCTAGTGGTGTCCTAGAATTTCAAATAGAAACTGCTTCTGGGTTTCGCGCCTTGACTGGGAAAGGAGTTAGAGCTACACAAGATTTGATTTTAGAACATATCAAACTTGATTATGATACTTTTATTAATTCTGCCTACTTGCGTCAAGGCCGTGCAGATGAATTTATGATCAAGCGTCCCAGTGAGCGCAAGGAAATTTTAGCAGAATTATTAAAACTGAATCAATATGATCAATTAGAAGAACGGGCAAAAGAGACATATCGCCAGTTGAAAGGGCGGGCAGAAGAGTTAGAGCGTTCTTTGGAGTCCAGCCAAGTTCAGCTACAAGCACGGGCAGCAACACAAGCCCAAAAAACAGAGTTAGAAACTGAACTCAACCAACTGCAACAAGTCCAGGCTTTTGACAATATTCAATTACAAAGTTTGCAAGTTGTGCAGCACCAGAGGCAAAATTGGGAGCAACAACTGAATTTTGTCAGGCAACAACATCAAAATTTAACTCAAGATGGCGATCGCTTGCAACAAGAACAGTCATCTGTGCATAGTCAGTTATCAGATTTAGCAGCCATTTTAAATCAGGAAGCTGAAATTAAATCTGGTTTTACACAGTATCAAACTCTGCAAGCTCAAGAAGAAGCTATTGCTACTAAATTTCAAGAATATACCCGTGCCACGGCTTTACTTCAACAAAAGCAACAGCAACTAACCAACCAAATTCACGAACTAGAAAGGCAACTGCAACAAGTTGAAGGACAATTACTAGTATTAGAACAACAAGAGCTAGAAATTCAGCACACTCTGAATAAATCGCCAGAAGTGGAAGCGGCTTTAACCCAACTTACCGCAGCTCGTCGCCGTGTGACTCAATTAGATGAACTGCAAATGCAAGTTTCTCCTTTGTTGCAACAACGCCAAAACCTCCAAAGTCAACTGGATAGAGTTCATGCTGGTTTAGTAGCCAGATTAGAACAGTTACAAGCGACAGAAAACCAACTAAAACGCTCCTCCCAACGTCAACCGCAATTACAACAAGCGGCGAGAGACTTAGAAATCCAGATTTCCCAGATGGAGAAAGACAAAGTTTATCTGCAACGAGTCCAGGACAAAGGCCAGGAAAGACGGCATTTTATGGAACGTCTGCAAGCTCAACAGCGAGAATATGAAAGGTTATTGGGCGAATTGGAGAAAAAACTGGAAATGCTTCGCACCCCTGATGCAATGTGTCCCTTGTGTGAGCGTCCTTTAGATGAACATCATTGGAATCGTGTGGTGGATAAAACCAAAAACGAGTACAAAGATACTGAGGGGCAATTGTGGGTATTCCGGGAACAAAAGGCAGTTTCAGACCGAGAAATTCAGGTACTGAGGCAAGAATATCGGGAAATATTGCAAAAAGTATCACCTTATGACACCCTACGAGAACAAAGAGGTCAATTAGCGGCACAACTGCAATCAACCAGTGATGCTGACCAACAATTACAACAACTGGCTGAGGAAAAGCAACATTTAGAGCGATCGCTGCAAGCAGGTGATTACGCCCCTGACAAACAAGCCCAACTGCGACAATTAGAAGCATATTTACAAGAATTGAATTATAATGAGCAAGACCATGCTTTAGCTAGAAGTGAAGCAGAGCGTTGGCGATGGGCAGAAATTAAACAAGGGCAAATTAAAGACGCAGCTAAACGACAAGCTCAAATAGCTGCCCGGAAACCAGAATTACAAGCAACTATTTCTCAGTTACAGAATCAAATCCAGCAAGATAAAATTGATTCTGATTGTGCTAAAGAAATCACTCAACTTCAGCGTCAAATTGCAGAAATTGCTTACAGTTCAGAGCAACATAACAGCTTGCGCGTAGCTGTACGCCAAGCCCAATCTTGGGAATTACGTTATCAACAACTTGTGTCAGCCCAACAGCAGTTTCCCCAACTCCAGAAACGATGGCAGGATTTAGAGGTTTCCAGAAGTGAGAGATTGCAAGAGCGGCAAAAACTGCTAACTCAAATTGAAAGTATTACTCAAGAATTAGCCAAATCAACCAACCCCACCCAACAAATTAACGCTTTAGAGCAGCAAATTCAAACCCGCCGACGGCAACTTGATGAAAAAATCGCCAGTTTAGGGCGTTTAGAACAGTTGATGCTACAGTTGGAAACTCTGCAAAATCAGTATGAACAACAGCAGCAACAGTTAAATTCTTGTAAGCATGAACAACGAGTTTATCAGGAATTGGCGCAGGCATTTGGTAAAAATGGTATCCAAGCACTGATGATTGAAAATGTGTTGCCACAACTAGAAGCTGAGACAAATCAACTGTTATCACGGCTGAGTGCTAATCAATTACACGTACAATTTATTACTCAGAAATCTGGGCGCAGTAGTAAAGCAAAAAAGAAAAATGCCAAGCTGATTGATACTTTAGATATTTTAATTGCTGATTCTAGTGGAACACGAGCTTATGAGACTTACTCTGGTGGGGAAGCATTTAGAATTAACTTTGCCATCCGTTTAGCCCTAGCGAAATTATTGGCACAGAGGGCGGGTGCAGCTTTGCAATTATTAATTATAGATGAAGGCTTTGGGACACAGGATGCGGAAGGATGCGATCGCTTGATTGCGTCCATTAATGCGATCGCTTGTGATTTTGCCTGTATACTGACTGTAACCCATATGCCCCACCTCAAAGAAGCCTTTCAAGCCCGCATAGAGGTTAATAAAACCCAGCAAGGTTCCCAAGTCAGTTTGTCAATGTAGATATACCTCTAACTAGCGTTGCTGGAGCTAGAGGTTCATTAACAGCTAAACTACGAATTACGAATTACGAACTACGAATTACGAATTACGAACTACGAACTACGAATTACGAATTATTCCACCCGTTCAGTATTGCCAATTCTTACCCAACCTTCTTGTTTACCTTCTGTGCGAATCTTTTGCCATTTTTTATCCTGACTTTCTTCCAAGACAATCACTTCTTCATTAGCAGCAACTCCAGCAACACGTTCACCGTCCATGCTTGGTTCAGCTCGTACAATTAAGCCTTCAGGCCAAGTAACACGTCCTTGGTAAGCCCCCGGTGGTAATGCGTCCGTTGGTGTTGGTGTTGGTGTTGGCGTTGGCGTTGGTGTTGGTGTTGGGGTGGATGCATTATTTACCTCAGTAGCTTGAGGAGCTTGCTCTTTCAACGCCGGACTATCATTGGCAAACAGAGGTTTAGGTGGGGGCATAAAGCTTCTATTCATGAAATAGAGTGCAACTGCAACACCGCTACCGGTTAAAATGGCGATCGCTAAAATAACGCCCAGTATAAATTTTAGTAAATTAACAAACATCTTGAAAACCTCATCACCATTGCTCAATAGTCAATAGTAGTTCTTAAATATTGACCATTGACATCCAAATGACTAATTATTTAATTATTACATCTGTCGCTGAATGCGTTAACGTAACTTCCCGAAAGTATCAGTTAAAGGATTATGTTTCGAGGCTAAACGCGCTCTTCCAGATGCAGCCCATTCTTGTAGTTGTTGAATTTGCTCCACAGCCGTTCGAGCTAAAGGTATAATCTGGCTGGCAGCTTCGAGAATATCTTCATTAGCAAAATCGCGGTTTTGACTAAATCCAATGTGCATCGCTTCAATTAAGGTTTGCTCAATCTCAGCCCCAGAAAAATCGGGCGTTTCATAAGCTAATCTCTCAATATCATAACTTTTCAGGTTATGGGGGCGCAGTCGGGATAAATGAACGTTAAAAATTGCTTTTCTTTCATCTTGGGTCGGTAAACCCACAAAGAAAATTTCATCAAATCGCCCTTTACGCAACATTTCTGGCGGTAGGGCTTGGATGTCGTTAGCGGTGGAAACAACAAACACAGGTGAGGTTTTTTCGGCTAACCAAGTAATAAAAGTCCCAAATACCCGGCTAGCAGTACCGGCATCACCTTTAGCACCAAGTCCCGAAAAGCCTTTATCGATTTCATCAATCCACAAAACGCAAGGCGCGAGGGCTTCAGCAACTTGAATCATTTGGCGAGTGCGGGATTCTGATTCACCGACTAAACCACCGAATAAGCGCCCAACATCGAGGCGTAAGAGGGGTAAATGCCAGTGATGTGCGATCGCTTTTGCTGTTAAAGATTTACCAGTACCTTGAATACCTAATAACATTAAACCACGAGGGTGTGGTAATCCGTACTGGCGGGCTTTCTCACTAAATGAACCGCCCCGACGTAGTAACCAATCTTTGAGGTTATCTAATCCCCCTATATCAGAAATTCGCTCAGTGGCGGGGTAGAAGTCCAGGATTTGGGTTTGGCGGATAGTTTGGCGTTTTTCCTCCAAAACTAAGTCTACATCCTCTGGTTGCAGTTCTCCATGGGATGCGATCGCTCTAGCTAAAACTCGCCGAATCCGTTCCATTGATAGCCCTTGACAAGAGCGTACCAAGTCATCGAGAATTTTGCCAGATAGGGAGTTTTGACCAGTGCTTTGCAGTAAGCGTTCCACCTCAGTTTTAATTTCTGGAGCTGCGGGTAAAGGAAACTCAACCACTGTGAGAACTTCGGTTAAATCGTCAGGAATAGCGACCCGTGGCGATAGTAATACCAGATTTTTGGGTTGAGATTTCAACAGTCTGGCTAAATTGCGAAGTTTGCGTGCGATCGCCACATCATCCAAAAACCGATGATAATCGCGTAAAATCAACACAGCAGGAGCAGAAGCTGGCAACTTTTCCACAAACTCCAAAGCTTGCAACGGGTTACGCTTACCAAACCCAGTATCATTGGGATTTCCCTGGTAGCCATCCACAAAATCCCAAGTATACACAGGGCGATTACCTTGATTTGCCGCTTCTTCCCGAATCGCCGTTTCTACCCGTTCCTCCTCATAAGTAGGAATATAAATCAAAGGGTAGCGGGCGCGTAGCAACAATTTAAATTCTTCACGAAAGTTCATAACTCTAATTTGTAATTCGTAATTCGTAATGCTCCCTTTGGGAGAGCTTCGCTCTAAGCGTAGCTATGCCGTAGGCTTTACGTAATTCGTAATGAAGAATGACATATTATTGAGCTTCTTGTAATCATCTGCTCCATTCCCCACCAAACCTAGTAGGGGTAGGTTTACAGATATCATCCAACATCAACGAGAATATGAATAAACCCGCCCTTACTTACCTACACTTAAAACTTGCTGAACAGTTAGCACTAGTTCTGAAAAAGCGAGAGATTTAATTTGCTGTTCCCCAATAAAAACTAATTCTTCATAAAATCCTTCTTCCAGAAATAGCACCGTCACCTTTTTTTCTAAAGGGTCAACAATCCAATATTCGGGAATTTCTAAAGCAGCATACTCAGAACGCTTAAAACGATAATCTCGTTTAATTGATTCTGGGCTAATAATTTCCACAGCTAAAAGTGGCGGAGTTTGACAAACAGCAGATTGATCTAAAATATCTGTCACTTGGTCAACCGTTACCACATATAAATCCGCCAGCCTAGACTTACGCCATCCCGTTCTTATACCCGCTTCCCGAAAGCACAGCC
>NZ_JAYGHH010000002.1:0-10346 GCF_034931045.1 Nodularia sp. UHCC 0506 | reverse complement strand
GGTAAATTCAAGCGTCGTATTTGTTCATCTAACTGGCTTTCAATAAATTTGGCAACTAAAATATGCCTGAAGGTGGGGGGATTCATCAGTTCTAGTCTACCGTCTACCAGTTCATAACGGTTATCTGTATCATCTTGATATGCAAGATATTCTTCAAAGCTTAATAATTGCTCTTGTGTAGTGAGCATGATTAGCTAATTAGTTTAAAATTTATTACTTGCCTTTATTAAAGCATATTTTCAACTCCTGCTGCCAGTTCTGACAAAAAACAACGTTTATGCTCAAGCAACCATTTTGTCAGTTCGTAAGAATACTTTAGTTTTTTAAATTTTATTTTTCTTTGGGAAAAATTTGAAAATAGTTGTTCAAGTATTTGAGATCCATGAATTTTATATAGAAATTCTTCTTCTGAAAATACTTTAGCAAGTTATTTTAAAAAACCCGGTTCCTCTAAGAAAGCGGGTTTATTGATAAATATTTTAAATTAGCTGGGTAAACTACTAAATTTATTTACGCTCACTTAACTTAGTTACCCCGGAAGTTGCTTTTTCAACGCTTCCAAAGAAGCCCAACGACTATCAACCGGCTTGTTTGAACTATCAGCATCATCGCTCAAAATACCCGGACAATCGAGATTACAAAGCTGACGCTGAGGTATTGCTAAACACATCTGCTCGTATAACCATTCACTCGGATAAAAATAACCTTTAGGTGAGAGAGTTTCCACTAAATCTTCCATCACAACTTCCCGTTCTAAAGGCAAATCCTCTATTTGATTAGCAGCTTCATCTAACCAAATTACTTCTTTGGTATTCACCGTCAAACGCTGATTATATTGCTGCAAACAACGGTTACAGGTACAAGTAATAATTGTTTCTGCCTGACTGGAGACTTCCAAGTAATTGCCGTGATACTCAACCCGCACGCGACCGCGAACAGGTGTCAAGCTTTCCAGACCAGGTAGAAACTCTTGAACTTGAATTTCCTCTGTCCGCTCCGGGGCTTTGGTGAGCTGCGGAATAAAAATTGCGTCCATAGGATTTCGATATAATTACGAAAATTTAGGTTTTACTATCAGCAATTCTGCTAATAATACAACTCTATTTTAACTCCCATTATTCGCCGTCGCTGGACAAACCACCAAATGACGGTGCGGTTCTCTGCCACGGCTAAAGGTTTGCAAATCTGTAAATTCTTTTAAAAAAGAGTGGATTTGCCGCCGTTCAGCTGCACTGAGAGATTTGATTTCTACTTCTCCACCAGCAGCCCGGACTTCATTGGCTGCGGCTTCTGCCATTGCGTGAATTTCTGCTTGCCTTTTGACACGGTAGCCATTTAATTCAATGGTGTAAAAAGCTTGTTCTGCTTCGGGTAAGCCGAGGTTTAGTACCGAATTAGCTAAATACTGAATCGAATCAATCACAGAACCATCAGCGCCAATTAAAAGGCGAATTTGTTCCGTTGTTAAATTAGTTTGGTCAATGGTTAACCAGTAGCTATCTAATTCTGGGGAATCGCCAAATCGAGGCGGGTCAATTTCTAAATTCCCCTTAATTTCGGCAGGTGTTCCTGTTAATTGCAGCAGCGTTTTTAACCACTGCTGCCCTCTTTGCATTGGACTTTCCAGCATCATCAACCTGTAGTCTTTTTCTTAGAACTCTTTGGCTCAAATGGTAAAGTTCTTTGTTCTGCTGCTGTTTCTTTCTCTTGGCTGGCTACAATTTCTTGTAGTCCCTCTGGCAGAGGTTCACGGGAGAGAATATAAGTTTGAGCAGTTTGGAAAATATTACCAATTACCATGTACATCAATACCCCAGCTGGTAGGGGAAAGAACAAAAACATCCCAGAAAATATAACTGGTGTGATTTTATTAACTGTATCTTGTTGTGGATTACCACCACTGGAATTCTGCCCGGAAATCATTTGGCTGACATAAAGGCTAACCCCGAAAAACAGGATCATCGCGACGATATCCCAATTAATCTGTCCGTCAGGATTTTGAGCGCCAACTCTACCTAAAGCTTGAATGAACAAAAATCCTTTCTCTGCTGCTAGTCCAGGAATTGAGCCTTGAATTGTCACATCTCCTGGTTCTAAGGCTTCTATATTGCCTTCAGCATCTATTTTTACCCTCTCTTCCCCTTTGGTAACTTTCCATTCAGGAATCAGGTTACTTTCGGGATGTTCTGCTAAAAGCGCCTGAAATGGTTTCCCTTCAACAGTCTGATATTGCAGCTTTGTTTTTTCTCCTACGGCTAATTTGTTACCGGCAGGCAAAATAGCTGTGACACGAGTGCGTTCTCCATCAGCAATGTAGATGTTTTGGGGAGCAGTGGCAAAAGCTTGGGGTTGAATGCGTTCAATTTGTTCGGAGGGAAAAATCTGGAGGTTAACGCTATAGTTCGCACCGGCAAAGGGTGAACCCCGCAATGTGGCAAACAGCGCTAATAATACTGGCATTTGCAGCACAAGGGGGAGACATCCAGCTAATGGGTTGCCAAATTCTTTTTGGACATTGACCATTTCCTCTTGTTGCTTTTGCGGATTATCCTTGTACTTCTCTTTAATTTCTGCCATCCGCTTCTGCATCAGAGGTTGTACAATTCGCATTTTCCGCATATTACGAATTGAACCAGCACTCAGGGGATAGAGCGCGAAGCGGATTATCAATGTCAAGGCAACGATCGCCAATCCGTAACTAGGCACAATTCCATAGAAAAAGTCTATGATTGGCAGCATCACGTTGTTTGAAAGAAACCCGATACCAAAATCCATTATTCTGAATTTAACCTGAGCTACTGTAAACTGAACTGAATCTAATTTATCTAAATCATGATTCCTATATGACTATCCTACGCTACGGATAGCCGAATGGGGAAGAAGCGGGGGGCAGGATGCAGGGTGCAGGGGAGAAGAGAATAGGACTTTAAGTAGAGTGAATCAGTGCTATTTTCTGTTAAATTCTCTCTGGATCTGGTGTTTCCTGCTCCCCACTCCCTACTCCCTATCATTTCTTAGCAGCACCGCTATATAGGGGATTTTTAGCTGTAACTCTTTCGTTGATGTAATCATAAGTTTCGCGGAAATTGGGAACAGCCCGCATTTCTAGGCGACTACCATTTTTCAGGGTTAGTACCATGTCTCCCCAAAAGCCGATGCCACGGGGAACTTTGACGATTTTAACCACTTCTGAATAGATAATATCAGTGCGATCGCCTCCTCTCCAACCTCCCGTTACAGAAATCCTGCGGTCAGTGATGCGGAAGCGGAGCCATAATGCCCTAACGATGGCTCCAACTGCCAATGGTAGCCCCACAACAGTTAGTCCAATCAACGAATTGAGAATTAAGTCCCCGATGTGGGGGCCACCCTCATAATAAACTTCTTCACGAATACCCATTAGATACCTCAGCTTTTACCAACAACTGCTCTAATTCTTGCAGAAATTCTTGGCTTACGCACTGAGATTCTGCTGCTGTTGGTTTCACAACGATAACTACCCGCCAGCCTGGGGACAATTTCGGCAATAAATGATGCAAAGCAGCCGTAATTTGCCGTTTAATCCGGTTACGAATTACTGCTTTTTTGCTGACTTTGGTGCTAATGGAAACGCCAAATTGAGTGCTGGAAAGTGTTTTTTCACTGGTAGCAGTATCCAAGGAAGGCTTTTTTGCACCTTTTGGTCGTAAGGCTCTCAATATAAAATGAGAACTATGACGACGAATTCCTTCCCGGAAAACTGCCTGAAAATCTTTTCGGGATTTTAATCGATTTGCTTTGGGCAACGCCACATCTGTTCTTTTTGCTGGAAATTTCCTAAACGCTCAGACGATGACGACCTCTTTTTCTCCTCGCCCGGATCACGTTTCTTCCGGTTGGTGTCTGCATTCTGGCACGAAAACCAGAAGTTCTTTTTCTTTTACGGCAAGTGCCGCCCAGGGTTCTCTTCATACCGTTCTCCTCTTAGGCGATTTTTATAAAAAGTTACAATCCATAACTATATCACTTCAAGAGCTAAAAATAATAAATAATTGATTAAAATGTGGTCAACAGTTAATGTCTCTGGATAATTAGCAATTAACAACTGACCACCCACAAATATTTAATTTAATTTATACTCAAAAGCCAGGTTCCTACATAACGCAGTAGTGGGACATCCCCAGGCGCAAGAATCTGGCAGTTAAAATGATACATTCCCCCAAAACGCGAAGTTCGCATATCAGATACCACTAACTCAACTTCTTGTCCTGCTGGTACTGGCTCTTCAGGAAAAATTTCCAGTAGGCGAGCTTCTTTGTTCCACTTTACTTCAGTCAGAGGAACTTTTTTGCCTCCAACTTTTACCTCAATCTTTTTGGGATTGAAAGTTCCATCGTAATAATCTGGATAGCTAACGGCAAACTGAGCTGCTGCTAAATTCATTTTTTTGGCTGGTATTCTCAGTCTGACTCGATCCCAGCTATTAGCATTGCCACCAAAATCAAATCTGTGGGATAGCCTATTTTCACTTTTGATCCCACCAAATAGTATAAGTCCCTCTGAGCTTTGGGCTTCATTCATGATTGCAAAACCAGCCAGTAAAGAGCTGGTCAACGCTAAAGCCGAAAACAGTCTCAGAGGCAATTTGCTCTTAGAACCTAGAAATCGTAAATTTTGCATAGTTATAGTCCTCAATCACCAGAAAATAGGTTTGTTACTCAATCAATAACCAAAATTTAGTCTTTGTAACTAAACTGTACTACTGACCCCTGGGCAATTGACGTTAAATTTAAGCAAAAAGTGCCGTCATCTCTAGAATCTTAAGTACTAGAAGAATTTGTGAGTGATAATTTTAACTTATACTTAAGTAAATATTTTGACCACTAAATTGGTAAGATTTATACTAAATGAAAATCGGACTGAAATTTGATTTTGTTTCTAAATATGTATTAATGTATATTAATATAAAATTTTTGTGATAAAAATTGATCTATCTAGCCAGCGATCGCCAATGAACTTGAGATAGATTGATGAAAATGAGCTTGATTCAAAACAGCAATCATTAAAAAATAACTAGGAAACTATCAAGCTAAAAAAATATGTGAACAAGGAATACTCAAAGTTTGCAATTCCTAAAACAAGCTAAAGACAAAGATGCAAATTTGGTAATCAACTTAGGATTTGCAATATGTGAACCTATTTGTAACTATCAGCAAGTATGACATCTGCAAGGGTCAAAATGGGGCTGAAACTGGAGAGCCAAGATTATTCAAGGACAAATTCAATGTTCAATCTCTCAGAACAAGCCATTGCAGACAGTTACAACCCTCAAGGTTAAGTCAGGGGAAAATTACAGATTCCCCAAAGAAAGAGGTATTTATCTCCAGGAGATTTCATGAAAATAGCGGTTGCTAAAGAAATTGAAGTTTGTGAACGACGTGTAGCATTAAACCCTGACACTGTAGCCCGATTAATCAAACAAGGTTTGGAAGTATGGGTGGAAACAGGTGCGGGAGAGCGCTCTTATTTTAGTGATTCTGCCTACGAAGCAGCAGGAGCCACGATTATCAGTGATACTGCTAAATTATGGGGTGAAGCAGATATTTTATTAAAAGTTAGCCCACCACAAGAGCGAGAAAACGGTGGGTCTGAAGTGGAATTACTCCGCGAAGGATCTGTATTAATCAGCTTCCTCAATCCCTTGGGAAATCCTGTAGTGGCGCAAGAACTGGCAAATCGCCAAATTACAGCTTTTAGTATGGAGATGATCCCCCGTACTACCAGGGCGCAAAGTATGGATGCTTTGTCTTCCCAAGCTTCACTAGCAGGTTACAAAGCAGTATTAATTGCCGCAGCTGCATTGCCGAAGTATTTTCCCATGCTGACAACAGCCGCCGGTACTATTGCCCCAGCTAAAGTATTTATTATGGGTGCTGGTGTGGCGGGATTGCAAGCGATCGCTACAGCCAGACGCTTGGGTGCAGTAGTCGAAGCCTTTGATATTCGTCCCGCAGTCAAAGAAGAAGTGCAAAGTCTGGGAGCTAAATTCGTCGAAGTCAAACTCGAAGAAGAAACCACCGCAGCCGGAGGTTATGCTAAAGAAATTTCTGAAGCTAGTAAGCAACGGACTCAGGAAGTTGTCGCCGAACACGTCAAAAATGCCGATGTGGTAATTACCACCGCCCAAGTACCTGGGAGAAAAGCACCACGGCTCGTTACAGAGGAAATGGTGGCACAAATGAAACCCGGTTCGGTGATTGTGGATTTAGCGGCGGATCAAGGTGGTAACTGCGCTTGTACTGAAGCAGGTAAAGATATTGTCTGGAATGGAGTCACAATTATTGGCCCCATCAATTTACCTTCATCCATGCCAATTCACGCTAGTCAGTTGTATTCTAAGAACCTGACATCCTTAGTGCAATTATTAGTCAAGGATAAAGCTTTACAAGTAGACTTTGCTGACGACATCGTAAATGCAGCTTGTATTACCCACGCAGGGGAAATTCGTAATCAACGGGTGCGGGATGCGTTAGAAGCTTTAAGTTCTCAGATTGGCAAACATTAATTAACCGCCGATAAACACCGATAAACGCCGATAAGAGTTTATTTGTGTGGATTGATGGTGATCAACAGGAGTTTTTATTTCATGACAGAGGCATTACTTGCTGCTTTGTTTGTGTTTGTTTTGGCATCTTTTATTGGCTTTGAAGTCATCAACAAAATCCCGCCGACTTTACACACGCCTTTAATGTCCGGCTCAAATGCCATTTCGGGGATTGCGGTATTAGGGGCGATTGTGGCTGCTGGTGCTAAAGATACTAGTGTGTCAGTGATTCTGGGTTTAATTGCTGTGGTATTGGCGACAGTTAACGTCGTCGGTGGTTTTCTCGTCACAGATCGGATGTTGCAAATGTTCAAGAAAAAGGAAGTTAAGGCGTGAGCGATTTTCTACCAACTGGGATTCAGCTGACGTACTTAGTCGCTGCATCGTTATTTATTCTGGGTTTGAAAAAACTCGGTTCCCCAGCTACAGCGCGCAACGGTAACGTGATCGCTGCTGTGGGTATGTTGCTGGCGATTGTCGCCACACTGTTAGATCAGCAGGTGCTGAACTATGAGATGATTTTGGTGGGCTTGGCTATTGGCACTGGAATTGGTGCGATCGCAGCTTACAAAGTCCAAATGACCGAAATGCCCCAAATGGTGGGTTTACTCAATGGTTTAGGTGGTGCAGCTTCCGCACTAATTGCCGTTGCTGAATTTTGGCGCTTAATCGCAGCATCTGAACCCATACCTCTAGATGTCAACATTTCCATTTTGTTGGACGTGTTAATTGGTGGTGTCACCTTAACAGGTAGTTTTGTCGCCTTTGCCAAATTGCAAGGTTTAATCAGTGGTTCACCGATTAAATTACCTTTCCAGCAACCATTTAACCTCTTGCTTCTCGTTGGTTATATAGTAGGCAGTGCCTATTTAATCATCACACCCGATAGCTTACCCATTTTCTTCGGAGTCGTGGGAGTTTCTTTAGTATTGGGTGTTATGTTCGTCCTTCCCATTGGTGGAGGCGATATGCCTGTGGTAATTTCGCTGTTAAACTCCCTATCGGGGATAGCAGCAGCCGCAGCTGGTTTTGTGGTTATGAACAATATGTTGATTATCGCTGGCGCACTGGTGGGAGCTTCTGGTTTAATCCTCACCCAGATTATGTGTAAGGCCATGAATCGTTCTCTATTCAGCGTGCTATTTGGTGCGTTTGGTGGGGCGGTGTCCAGTGATGCTATAGGCGCTACAGGTGTTACAGGAGATCAAACTGTTCGCAGCATTGATGCTGAAGAAGGGGCGATGATGTTGGGTTATGCCCGTAATGTGGTCATCGTACCCGGTTATGGTATGGCTGTTGCCCAAGCACAGCACACTGTTAGGGAATTAGCAGATCAGTTAGAACGCATGGGTGTTGATGTTAAGTATGCCATTCACCCTGTGGCTGGAAGAATGCCAGGACACATGAATGTCTTATTAGCTGAGGCGAATGTGGCTTATACCCAGTTGTATGACATGGATGATATTAATCCTCAATTGGAAGCTGCGGATGTGGCTTTGGTAATTGGGGCTAATGATGTAGTAAATCCGGCAGCGCGTAGTGATGTAAATAGCCCAATTTATGGTATGCCGATTTTGGAAGTAGATCGGGCGAAGCAGACAATTGTAATTAAGCGCGGGATGAGTACGGGTTTTGCCGGTGTAGATAATGAATTGTTCTACAAGGAAAAAACTACAATGCTTTTTGGCAGCGCTAAGGATATGGTTTCTAAGTTAGTTTCGGAAGTGAAGCAGCTTTAGCGTTTGTGTAGTGTCCGCGTAAGGCATACCCCCCAGGTAAAGGGCATGGAGCAAGAAAAAACTTAGATAGCTGGTTTTGTGGGTGTGATGCTTCCGCAAACACAGAAAGAGCTAGATCCCCGACTTATTGTAGATACCCGTAGGGTAGCTTCCCAAAAGATAACAGTCGGGGATCTTTCTATTTGTAACTTATTGCGTTGTTAGTGTGGGTTTTAATTTGGGTAATTTATAGATATAGACATTTTATATACAGTAGGCGATAAATTAATGAATATCTCTGACTCCGAACTTAACCTAGAATCTTTGGCAGCACGGATTTCCAACTTAGAGGTTGAACAGGATATCCGCAGAAAAAATATTGTTTGGTTAAAACAGTACTTTGATAAATTGCAACAAGCATTTCAGCAAAGACCTGAAATACAGCAATTTCAATCGATACAAGAGGAAGTTGACTTTTTAAATGCCCAATTTGCTGAGTTAAAAAAATCTCTGAATGAATCAAAAAAAATGCTTCAACTTGTGGATCATACTGACACCTTAACTGAGAAAGATGATTTAGATGATGGTGAAGTTGTTCAGAAGTTTTTTGAAAGAATTGAAGAACAAAAAAGTAAATCGAGTTTAATGGTAGCAGTTACTAACGATAAAAATTTTGAGGTAACTGTGGCTGAATTAGAAACAATCACATCACCGAATCCAAAAAATCAAGAAATTCATACTGATTTTACGAATTTAGAATTTCAGATGGAAAGAACGATATGGTTAGTTAACAGAATTTACACATTAGAGTCAGAAAGTCAAGATGTACCTATTAATGGTGCAGAATTTTGGCGACGTTATGAAGCTGGTGAACGAGATTTTAGTAATTGGAATTTAACTGGGATCAATTTGAGTGGTAAAACTCTGAGGAACATTAATTTAACTCAAGCTAATCTAAAAAATGCAAATCTTAGTAGTATTTGTATAATTTCTGGAAATTTAAGTGCTGCCAATCTTCAGTATGCAGATATTAGTAAAGCCAGCATACTTGATACAAATTTAAAGCAAGCAAATTTTGATCATGCCAATCTCTATAAGATTACACTCACATCAATCAGCTTAGAAAATATCTCACTCAAAAAAGTTAACCTCGTCGGAGCATATCTTGATAATATTAACTTGAGTGGAGCTAATTTAAGTGGAGCTAACTTAAGTAGTTTAAATTTGCGAAAACTTAATTTAAGCGGAGCAAACCTGAGTCATGCTAATTTCTATAATGCCAACTTATTGGAAAGCAATCTTGAAGATGCAAATCTTCAGGGAGCTAATCTTCAAACAGCAATTTATAATGAAAATACTATTTTCCCCCAAAATTTCATTCCTACTGAATCGGGGGCTTATTTAATTGCTCCAGGTGTATCATTAGCAAATGCTAATTTAGTAGGTGCTGATTTAAGTCGGATTAACTTAACAGGGGTTAACCTCAAATCTGCAAATCTCCGTTCAGCAAGACTAGATGGTACAAATTTAAGTCAGGCTAATTTGAGTGGTGCAAATTTAAGCAAAGCAAATTTAAGTCATACAAAACTCCTTCAGGCTAATCTGTCGGGAGCAAAATTGAATCAAGCGAATTTGACTGGTACTAATCTAACTGCTGCAATACTTACCAATGCACAACTAATGTTATCAAACTTAAGCGGAACCAAGCTAACTGCGGCTGTATTAAGTGGGGCTAGTTTGACAAACGCAACATTGTCCTCAGTCAACTGTAGCGGTGCTGATTTAAGTGAAGTAAATTTTATGGGCGTGAGTCTTCATGGTAATTTCAGTGGTGCAAATTTTAGCAAAGCAAACCTCTGTGGAATATCCCTTCAGAATCTCAACCTAGCGGGAGCTAACTTCACTTTATCTGACTTACGTGGTGCAAATTTGAGTGGTGCTGAGTTAGAAAAAGCTAACTTAAAAGACGCAAATATTAGTGGAGCTAAATTGGAAGGAGCCACTTTGACTGGTGCTATTATGCCAGACGGTACAATTCATAATTA
>NZ_JAYGHH010000001.1:355038-369132 GCF_034931045.1 Nodularia sp. UHCC 0506 | reverse complement strand
GAGAACGAATCTCCAAATTGTTTATAAGTACAGGTCTGTTTATAGATAAATTTTTTACATTTATCTGTATGCAGACAGTTTACCAGATTGTCAATCTAGTTTACAAATTTTTACTGACTCTCATAATTATAAACACAAATTGTTAATTTTTCCACTAAATTCTTGATTTAGTCATTGGTCATTGGGAATTCATCTTCTCCCCCCTGCACCCTGCCCCCTGCCCCCTGCCTCTTTCTTCTCCCTCTAATCCCCAATTCTTAATCTCCTAACGTTAAAATGAGTCCTACAGTTCTGTTTGACTAATCCTAAATGTTTACCATTGATTTAAGTATCAAAAATACTGCCTTTCCCGTATCAGTGCAACGTAAGTCGGCTGAAGATGCTGAGGCGATCTATCAGCTGATTTTGGCAGCTATGCGCTCTGGCAACCCGGACATTGTGGAACTTAAGTGTGAAGGTAAGACAGAAAAGAAAATAGCTGTTCGTTCTAGCGAAATTTCTGGAGTACAGATTGTTCAAAAAGATGGTGCAACTACTAGTGGCGGTAGACCACCAGGCTTTTTTGCAGTCACAGCCGAATAACTAAGGGATAAAAATGTCAGAAGTTGGCATTAAGGTGAAGGATTTAGATTTTAGTTGGCCTAGTGGGGCGAAGGCAATCCAATCTTGCTCTCTAGAAGTACCTGTGGGTGAATTTTGGATGCTTTTGGGTACAAATGGCAGTGGTAAATCTACATTACTCCGACTACTGGCCGGGCTATTAGCTCCTCAGTCCGGTGAAATTAAGGTTTTAGAACCCGTTGGCTTTGTGTTTCAAAATCCTGATCATCAACTGGTAATGCCAACTGTTGGTGCTGACGTGGCTTTTGGACTGGTGGATGAAAAGTTACCGCCTGCTACGGTGAGGGCGAGGGTTGAGGAGGCGCTAGGTTCGGTGAATTTGTCTACCTTGCAATTACGCCCAATCTATGCTTTGAGTGGGGGACAAAAACAACGTGTGGCGATCGCAGGTGCGATCGCTCGGCGTTGCGAAATCCTATTATTAGATGAACCCACAGCTTTACTCGATCCTGATAGCCAATTGGACTTGGTGGCTGGTGTCCGTCGCTTAGTCAAAAGTCGGGGAATTACAGCCCTGTGGGTAACTCATCGCCTAGATGAGTTGAATTATTGTGACGGCGCTTTCTTGTTAGAAAAAGGCCGTTTGATCGATAAGGGTGAACCTCAACGTCTTAAACAACGTTTGATGACAATGGATGATGGATCTGCTTAAACGCCCATTTTCTATCATCCTTTTTTTGAATAATTACTAACAATTGGGACGCGTCTAAATCAGGCGCGTTTCTATTTGGGCAAGGTTTTTTCAGTCAAATTCTGTTAGGGCAAACGCATTTTTTACTGCTTTGTAACATAGAGTTACAGACAATACTTCAATTACTATGAAAATTATGAATGAATTTTGTTAACTCTAGATAACTGTGATTAAAAACCATGCCTCGTTCCTTACTCCAAGCTGTCTTGTTAGTAGACGGCTACAATATAATCGGTGCTTGGCCTTGCCTGAAAAAAACCCGTGATCATGCCGGATTAGAGGCAGCACGCTGGGAATTAGTCGAAGCAATGACTAGCTACAGTTCTTTTCAAGGTTATGAAACCGAAATAGTTTTTGATGCCCAATATCATAAAGCTTCTAGCAATAAAGAAGTTATTACAGAACTCTTATCAGTTCATTACACTGATTTTGGGCAAACGGCAGACACCTATATTGAAAAATCATGTGCATCTCTGCGCTATGAAAGGGCGCAATCTTTGATTCATCGCGTGATTGTGGCTACCTCAGACCGCGCACAGCAGCTAATGGTGCAGGGCTATGGTGCTGAATGGTTGTCGGCACAGCAATTATGTGGTGAGGTAGAAACTACAGTTTGTCGGATGAGACATAAATATCAAAAGCGCAATCAATCCAAAGGTAGGTTCTTAGCCAACTCTATTGATGCTAAAGCCCGGCAGCGACTGACTGAATTACGAATGGGATTACAGTAGCCCCTAAGATATAAAAGTCTGAAACCATTCGCCGGAAAGCGTTTTGGCTATAATGTTATGGGAATTAAATCTCTGCTTAAAAAAAAGTTTAAAAAAAGACTTGCCAAATCTTATATTTAGTCTTAAGATGTTTAATTGTGAGCGTTCCTCAGTAGCTCAGTGGTAGAGCGATCGACTGTTAATCGATTGGTCGCTGGTTCGAATCCAGCCTGGGGAGTTTAATTAAATAATCTCAAGAAGTCTGAAGCCTAGAGGACACAGAAACCAGCTTCGGGCTTTTTGCTTTTATGGTATTTTGATGAGCGATCGCCTGTGGGATTCTAAGATTTGACTGACATAACATGGGCGGGTATCTTTGCCCTCCCCCACAAGAGTTTTATCTAATTTACACCTGCAAACTAGACCACTAAACACCAGATAACAGAAGCATAATTGCGTATAATGCTATGCTTTTAAGCGATCGCACTTAAATTATTAAAATTAGGGTATAGCTTTTACATGACTTCTGGGGCATTGCCTGCGAATCCTTTTGTAGCTGCGGGGATGATTGAAGACCCCAAGCTGTTTGTCGGTCGTAAAGATGAGTTACGCGCGATCGCATCTCGAATGAGTGGTGTCCAGCCGACAAGTATTAATATTGTCGGTGACAAGCGAATTGGTAAATCTTCGTTGCTGTATCACTACTTTTTGACTTGGGAACAGCGAGTACAAGACCCAAGTCGTTATGTCGTCATTTACCTCTCCCTTCAAAATGTGCCATGTCAGCGAGAGGAAAATTTTTATTTAGCAGTGGCGCGGGAATTGTTGAAATTTTCCACTGTGGCGACAAATTCAGCTTTAAGTGACCCTTTGAACGTTAGACCCCTTGACCGTGCAGCTTTTTCAGATGCGATCAAAGAATGGAAACAGCAAGGAATATTACCAGTTCTTTGCTTGGATGATTTTAAGACTTTGTTTGGTAACAAGAACGAATTTAATGATGATTTTTATAATAATCTGCGCTCTTTGATGGATAGCAGTAGTTTGATGCTAATCATGGCTTCACAGCAAAAACTGGATGTTTACAGCAAAAGGCAACAGTTGACTTCTGATTTCTTCAATTTGGGTCATGTAATCAAGTTGCGTGAACTTAAAGAAGAAGAGGTCAAAGATTTGTTACGTCTACCTGCTAGCACTGTTAATGGTGCTGCACCAGCTTTGAGTCTTGATGAACAGCGCCTGAGTCAGCAACTGGCTGGAAGTCATCCTTTTTTACTGCAAATAGCAGGGAGTTTAGTATGTGAGGCGCGTCAGCATGGATATGATGAAAATTGGGTGAAAACTCGCTTTGCTGATGAATCTCGCCGTTTACCAAAGTCTAAACTAGGTTCTCGCCGATGGTGGCATCAGGTGCGCTGGTTAGTTTGGGATTTGCCCGTGCGCTTGGGTAAGATGACCAAATTTATTGGTGGAACTGTGGACGATATCAGCAGCTGGATTATCGGTTTAGTCATCCTGCTTTTACCGGTTTTGGTTTTGGTGGGTGTGTTGCACTGGTATGAAGTTTGGGATTTTATCCGTGACCAGTTGGGGATAAAGTAGCCATGAGCAACAACTCTGCAAAATCAGGCTTTTGGGCTTATGTGGCTGAATGTGGACGCTTACTTTATTGGATTTACTTCAAGCCTTTTACCTTTGAAAATTGGTTGCGTGACATCCATCCAGGACTTAAACCGAAAGATAACCCTTTTGATAAGCGGGCTGAGTTTCTCACAAATCCTCAGTTGCGTCGGTATGCTAGGCAGGTTTGGTGGCTTACTGCCATAGTCCCAATATTGGCTGTCTTATTAGTTGCACCAATTTACACTCTGACTAGTGGTGAATCATTTAACTGGTTCAGAAGTTGTGCTTTTTTGGCAGGCTGGTTTTTAGGAAAGGTTTTAGACCGTGGCGATAATAAGAATCGAGTTGTTATCCTTCTGATTGCAGCATTATTTAACATAATTTTACCCGCTCAATTTTTATCAGGCCTGACGGTATTCGTGGGGTTAGGTATATTGTCCATTGTGGGGGTAGGTGTGGTGGGAGGTGTGGCTATAGGTGTGGGGCTAGGCGTGTGGTTAGGCGTAGTAGGAAGTTGGGCAGGAGCTGTGGCGATAGGCGTTGCGGGAAGTTTGGCGGTAGGTGTTTCAGTTTCAGTAAGCATGGTGATAGGCGTGGTGGTAGCCTTGGAGGTAGCGGTGGTGTCCACCTTGGCAGGAGGCTTGGCATTCGGCTTGGCGTTTGGCTTGTCCTGGATTTTGGGTGTATTGCGAGTTTACTTCTGGCTACCAGAATTACTGTGGACACTCATGCTCTTTTTGTCTTCTGCCAATGGAAAACGGGTAAATTGTTTACGATATCTACCACCTCGCTTTGATGAACTGATTATTTTGCCTCTGCCTTTTATGGAGCAGATAATTGTAGAGGCTTATCAAGAGAACCCAGCAGCAGCCCGTGAGACTATTAATTACCTGACTAGTTCTACCAATCAGCAAAAAGTTGCTGCAAGAGCAATTGCTGGGATTGCTATAGATAGTCTCAATCGTTGTCAAAGGTTGAGTGATATAGTAGACATTGCCAAGCAATTGGCTTGGATTCCCTCACCACCACCAAAAGAACTTGGCACGGTTTTTCCTCAATTTTTAGATATTAGCCAGGATGTCAGGGCATCACAGGAAGCTACTTCGCCTTATCGTCAGTATGAGTTACTCAATACTCCCATAAGTGCATTACAAGAAATTTCCCAGAGTCTTGCTTTTGGTAAAAATACTTTCATAGCTACTAATTTTGGTAGCATTGTGCAACGCTGGCTGACAATTTTGGAGACGGCACGGCGAACTTTAGAGGAAACAGCAAAACAATCACAAGAAATCCGACAAGTTTATATTGCTGGTAATTCCCTAGACCCCGCAACAGCCAAGGATCGCTTCAAAGGGAGAATTGATATATTTCGAGAAATCGAAACTTTGGCAGTTTCCGAATCACCACCAATATTGTTACTCTATGGTGGACGCAGAACCGGAAAAACCTCAGCGCTGAAATATCTACCCCACAGAATCGGCGCAAACATTGTACCTTTGCTCGTGGACGTACAGGGAGCAGCATCAGCGACAACATTGAAAGGGTTTGCAGAAAACTTAGCTAGACAAATGAGCGAAGCCGCAAGGCAATTACCCCGAAAATTATCCTTACCTCAAATCAAAGCCAGCAAATTAGCTGAAGATCCATTTCCAGCGCTGCAAACTTGGCTCACAGAAATAGAAGGCAAATATTCCAATAAGCAATTTCTTCTCTGTTTTGATGAATATGAGCGACTGAGTGAGGTGGTGAAAGCAACAAATAGCCGTGCGCCTCTCAATTTTATTCGTAACCTGCTGCAACACCAAAAAAAATGGATTTTGCTGTTCAGTGGTTCCCACCAGCTATCTGAACTTGATGATTATTGGAGTGATTATTTAATTAACACCCGCGCCTTGCAGATGAGTTTCTTGCAAAAATCAGAAGCACGTGAGTTGATTTTACAGCCTGTGGAAGATTTCCCCAACATCTATGAACTAACTGCTGTAGATGCAATTATTAAACTTACTCACTGTCAACCTTATCTCGTCCAGTTGGTATGTTACGAGTTGGTGGAGTTACTCAACCGGGATATTAGAAGAAATCAGCGACAAGCAAATACAGCCCAAGCCACCGCACAGGACGTACAAACAATTATTCCCACAGTGCTTGAGCGAGGTGATCAGTATTTCCGCGAATTATGGACAAGTTTAGAAGATAGTGACCGCAATTTACTGCGGCGAGTAATTCAAGGCGAAACTCCCACACAGCAAGATAAAGGAGTTGTGCGAAAACTTGCACGCAAAGAAATTTTGACTCAAGAAGGCAATGCCTTTCAAGTCCCTTTGGTGCAAAGATTTGTAGAACAGTTGCTAGAAGATGAGTGATTCTCACTTCCATATCTTGCTCAAACTGATTTTATGTATGAAATATGACGCTGACTAGCGGTAGAAATGCTAAGAGAAAACTATGCCAAAATCGATAGTTAATTTCTGCTGTGGGTTCTGGTGGTGCTAATAAAGCTTCTATTCTCTGTTCTAAACGGTTACTTCCACTAGCCCCTAAAGCCGCACAACAAATGTCTGATGATACACTGCTGTTACTGACCACCATCAGCAATGACTCTGCTAATAGCAAAGGGTCTACCTGTGAAGCTGCGTAGCTGTCAGCACGTAATTCACGCAAAGCTAAGAGTTCTTCCCACAAAGAATCTGTATTGGGTAGCCAACTGGTACAAGCACGTACCCAACCCAGCCAGAAAAACCAAAATGTGTCTCGGTAATGGTAGTGTCCTTGTTCATGGGCTAAAACACTATCTACATGGGCAGGAGACAGGGTTTGTAGCAATCCTTGACTAACTACTAATTCTGGATGCCAAAAGCCTATTTGACCCGCAAAGGGCGCGTCTGTGTTCAGTAATCTAACTTGTCTACCCTGAATATTTACTAGGGGAGATTTACGGGCAGATTCTACAGATTGGCAACCTTGGCAGGCTAGAGTAATGCACAAAACTGCAAAAAATCCTAGCAGAATTAATGCTAGTTCATAACTCCACCAGCCAGTGTGTATTCCGCCCATTTTGCCTTGAGGCCCCATGAATAACACTGCGATCGCCGTCATAAAAATTAACAATGGGGGGAAGAGAAATAAAAATAGCGATCGCCGCCATCGGATATCCCAATTACCTTGGAGATGATTCCCAGAGTGTCTTAAACTCCAAGCAACTGTGATCGCAGTCAAAATCATCATCAGATGCATGATTATTGTTCCTCCCTGGCTTGGCGTGCGGCTTGAATGCGTTGAGCGATCGCTTCTAGTTGGTCACTGGCTGCTGCATCTAGACTATCAGCAAAGGCAGCGATCACATCAGGATTACCCACGGCGAGAAATTTCTGTAACTGGTCATGCGCCTTAATTACCTGTGCTTGCTGCTTTGTCAGCTTTGGTAGCCAATAAAATGCCCGTCCTTGTTTATTACAAGCTAACCAACCTTTATCAGTGAGGCGACGTAAAACTGTAGTTACAGAAGTGTAAGCGAGTTCCCGATTGGGGTCTGAGAGAATGCGATCGTGTACATCTTTAACTGTAGCTGAACCCAGTTCCCAGATGATATTCAAAATTTCTGCTTCCAAGGGGCCTACAGACATTTGTTTCGGACGGTAGTCAGGTAAAGGTGCCATATTGATTTTGTAACGAATTGTAGAGGTGGGATCTGTGGATTGCCAAGATTTCCTCCCTATTTTGCCAAGTCCCAGAGGATTAAAACCTTTTATGCTGGGATTTATTCTGTTTTCAGATTACCTTTGTTTGCCTACGCTGGCATCAATTTTGCAACCATATATAAAAAATACTCTGGTCTAAGGATAAGAAATACTCCGAATGTAACTGTGATTCTGGTGAATGACACCCATTAGAATGTAATCTCGGCAATAGTATTTAAAGCAGGTTTATCCACCGCGTGAAGCTATTCATATACCACACTCCGGAATTAACTCCTATCGGCAAAACTCCAGACTGCGCGATCGCGGTTGATGTTTTGCGGGCTACTAGCACTATAGCGACTGTTTTGGCATCTGGTGGCGAAGCTGTGCAAGTCTTCAGCGATTTAGAACAACTGATTGCAGTTAGCGAAAAATGGCCACCGGAAAAACGACTCCGAGCTGGAGAACGCGGCGGTGCTAAAGTTGCTGACTTTGATTTAGGTAATTCTCCCCTTGACTGCACACGGGAAGTAGTTGAAGGACGACGATTATTTATCAGTACCACCAATGGAACTCGCGCCTTACAACGGATAGAAAACTCCCCCAATGTACTGGCCGCAGCTTTGATTAATCGGGCGGCGGTGGTGCAGTATCTCCTGGATAAACAACCAGAGACTGTGTGGATTGTCGGTTCTGGTTGGGAAGGCACTTTTTCTTTAGAAGATACAGTTTGTGCTGGGGCGATCGCTCATAGTCTGGCAGAGAAGTCCCAATTTTCTCAAGACGAATTAGCTGGTAATGATGAGGTAATTAGTGCGATCGCGCTTTACTCACAATGGCAAAATGACTTATTGGGATTATTTCACCAAGCCAGCCACGGCAAAAGGTTGTTACGTCTGGAATCACACGAAGATTTAAAATATTGCGCTCAAACCGATATTTTAGATGTCTTGCCCATACAGCAAGAACTGGGGGTTTTGAAAAGTCAGTAGCTAAAAATTCTGTTTCTGTTTGAATATACCCTTTTCTAGACGAAAAACTGGAGAGGGGTATATTGCTCGCCTTTAAGCAGATATCTCTTGTGAGGGCTGGAAGCGTGCTAAAAAGACGTAACGGAAAAAATCAGATTTTTGCTCCTCTACAATTTCCACCAACCCAGGGACGGTAGAATAGGTCTTATTTCTTAACCTCAACAAAAAATTTATGACAATGCCTTCTACTCTGCAACGTGCATTTGCTGACCGTAACGTTTTGAAAGTTATTAGCGGCTTGAATAACTTTAATCGCGATCCCGTGGCTGCTACGATTAAAGCTGCTGAACTAGGTGGTGCTACCTTTGTCGATATCGCCGCCGATGCTGCTTTAGTGCAGATGGCGAAAAAATTGATCAATTTACCAGTTTGTGTTTCAGCAGTTGAACCAGAAAAGTTTGTTGCAGCTGTCAACGCTGGTGCTGATTTAATTGAAATCGGTAACTTTGATAGTTTTTACGCCCAAGGACGCAAATTTGAAGCTGAGGAAGTTTTAGCCCTAACTCACCAAACCCGTGCCTTGCTGCCAAAAATCACCTTATCTGTAACTGTTCCTCACATCCTGGAACTAGACCAACAAGTGCAATTAGCGGAAGAATTAGTAAAAGCTGGCGCAGATATTATTCAAACCGAAGGTGGTACAAGTAGCCAGCCCGTACATTCTGGTAGCTGGGGATTAATTGAAAAAGCAGCCCCCACCTTAGCCGCAGCTTATGAAATTGCTCGCGTAGTTTCCGTTCCTGTACTGTGTGCCTCTGGTATTTCTAGCGTCACCGCACCTTTAGCGATCGCCTCTGGTGCAGCTGGTGTTGGTGTTGGTTCTGCGATTAATCAACTCAACAGCGAAGTAGCGATGATTGCAGCTGTACGTGGATTAGTTGAAGCTTTAGCTATTGCTAACAGTAGAGCGATCGCTTAGGGAACACCAACAAATCAATTCCCCACTCAAAAACTGTAGTGGATTGAAACAACTAATTTGGTGCATAAACATCAATATTGTGGGGTGGGCTTCTAGCCCGCCCAGAACAGGCAAGATGCCTGTTCCACAAGAAAAACATAATGCCCTATTTAGCTATGTCAATCCATTAAAAATTGAGCATTGATTATTTCCCACAACTCCCTAATTTCTTAACCCAAACTATCTTTCAAAGCATAAATTACCTGATCTTGCTGTTCATGTGTCAGTTCTGGGAACATGGGTAAAGATAGAACTTCGTGACAAGCTAACTCGGCTACTGGTAATTGTCCTGGCTGATAACCTAAACTTTGATAAACGGGTTGTAAATGTAAGGGCTGGGGATAGTACACCATTGAACTTACTCCCTGTGCTTGCAGTTGACTACGCACAGACTCTCGGTGAGTGGCACTAGCACCATTTTTTCCCTCAGTTAAGACGCGAATGGTATATTGATTCCAGACACTCATCCCACCAGCTAATTCTTTTGGTGCAACAATACCGGGAATTTGACTGAGAAACTGCTGATAATAAGCGGCGATCGCCCGTCGTTGATTATTCCAAATATCTAGATAACGCAATTTAATTTGCAGAATAGCGGCTTGCAGACTATCCAAGCGACTATTGACACCAACTTCTTCGTAATAATAGCGATTTTTCTGCCCATGTTCCTTGAGTACCCGCATTTTTGCCGCCAATTCAGGATCATTAGTGGTAATCGCTCCACCATCGCCACAACCACCTAAATTCTTGGTAGGATAAAAACTAAAGCAACCAATATGTCCTATGCTGCCGACTTTTTGATTGTTCCAACTTGCACCTGTAGCTTGAGCGCAATCTTCAATGACGGCTAAATTATGCCTGTTAGCGATCGCCATCAGTGCTGTCATATCCACAGGTTGTCCAAATAAATGAACCGGAATAATCGCTTTAGTTTTAGGGGTAATGGCTGCGGCTATTTGCTGCAAATCAATATTAAAAGTATCAGTGTCAATATCAACAAAAATTGGTTTTGCACCCACAGCACTAATAACTTCAGCTGTGGCGACAAAGGTAAAAGGTGTAGTAATCACTTCATCACCGACACCAATATCCAAAGCCCGTAAAGCTAAGTACAGTGCATCAGTCCCAGAGTTACAAGCTATACAATTACTTGCACTATGATAGGCAGCGAACTGTTGCTCAAAACTTTCAACTAAAGGGCCGCCAATATAACGCCCAGAAGCCAAAACTTCTAAAACGGCTGCACTCACTTCTGCTTCAATAGTGGCGTATTGTTGCTTAATATCAAAGGCAGGAATAGAATTTACACTTTGGATCATGAGTTTTTATTTTATCTGAACATACAAAGGATGCTCTGCGACTGCCAATTTTTGCTGTTTGAATTTTTGTCAAAAAGCTTTACAAAGACTGTCGCCCCGAATACGCATCTAAATTGGGTTTTTACTGTAATTATTTTATGCTTAAGGATACCATTGGTTGGTAGAAAATTTGATGTATGTCAACTAAGATCCCTGTCTGGGAATTAAAGTTCCAAGTTGTTTGATTCTGAAAACTGGGAGTGGGGAGTGAGAAGAAATATTTTCATATTTTTTTGTGAGCAGGAAATGGAGAATTGATGCAGGATTTAATCAAGCTGGATTTTGTTGATTTAGCTATTGCTGTGGGATTGATGGCGATCGCCATTGGTTTATCTGCCTGGGAAAAGTTAGGACTAGAATTAAACTTAGTGATCGCTACAGGCAGAACCATCTTACAACTACTCGTATTAGGATACGTTTTAGACTTCATCTTTGCTTTAGACAATGTTTGGGGAGTGTTGGCGATTTTAGCAGTAATTTTAACGGTTGTAGCCATTGTTGCCAAAAATCGGATCAGTCCCAAAATTCCCCTAGTTTTACCCTTGGTATGGGGAGCAATTTTAATTAGTACTGCTTTGACGGTTCTGTATGCTAATTTCTTAATTATTCAACCAGACAGATGGTATGAACCCCGTTATGTAATTCCTCTAGCCGGGATAGTATTAGGCAATGCCATGAATGCAGCTGCGATCGCTGGGGAACGTCTTGTAAGTACGATGAATGCTCAATCTGTGGAAATAGAAACACACTTAAGCTTAGGTGCAACTCCCCAGCAAGCAGTCAGTCAGTACCGCAAAGAAGCCATTAGAGCCGCATTTCTCCCGACTCTCAATCAAATGACCCTTGTAGGTATGGTGGCGATTCCCGGAATTACCACCGGACAGTTACTAGCGGGAATTAGACCTCTTGATGCTGTTTCCTACGAAATTTTAATTATCTTCATGGTTGCGATCGCTAATTTGCTGACAACTATATTAGTGACCAGAGGATTGTACCGTCAGTTTTTCAATTCCGCCGCCCAGTTAGTCAGGTGAGCCATAAAGAGGCAGGGGTGCAGGGGGCAGGGTGCAGGGGGCAGGGTGCAGGGGGGAGAAGAAGGGAACTTCCGACTAATGACCAATGACCAATGACTAATGTCCTAAAATAGAAATTGATGTTCCCCAACAGTTACAGTGTCTGAATCTTTGCCAATCCGTGACCGCTATCTGACTTTTATTGATGAAATTATTGAATCCACCCTCAAGGGCAAAATTAGCTCTGTAGAGATGGTGTATCAAATGCTGCAAAAAAATATAATTTCAGGGACGGGGGAAGTCTTTGAATTAGTTTTGAGCGATCGCCTCAGTAACATTCAAAGCCAAGTGGATGGTGAAACCGATGAACTCAAGCAAGCCAAAGCCAACCGGAAATTAAGAGCGATTAAAACCATTCACAGCCAATGGCAGAGATATTCTCAGCAAAATCAAGCTACAGAAGCGATCGCCTCAGCCGTTAGAGAAATTACTACAGCTGCTAAAGATGAACGTCTGACCATATTTTTACGAGTTATCGACCCCAATCAAAAGCACCCGCCAAATACACAACAACTACAACAGTTAGCCCAAGGTTTACAACAATTTGCTCAAGTAGATGGTGATTTACAGGAAATATCCCAGGGAATTACCCGTGGTTTAAGCACTTGGCAAGGACTACAAGACCACTTGGTAAGCTGGATGTATGAGAAAAATCAACAATTGGGTTTTGGTGGCGTTCCTGGAGAAAGTGGCCCCTGGGCAACTTGGGCAAAAAAAGTTAAAAGTGATGTCCCTCAATCCCTGCTTCGCGCCTTCGCAATGGGAGAGTCTGCGATTGAATTTGCCGAAAAACAAAGCAGTATTACCCTGAGTGACTGGGTAGAAGTAGCATTAATGTTACAGTACCTGCAACGGGGTTTAGTCAACTGGTTCGACCAACAAGCCTACAACGTCCAAGCCGGCTCAAAAATGTCAATTTCCACATTCTTGACCTTTGCAGTGATTTGGAGTCAGTTAGCTAGTGGTTTTCAAAGTAGGGCAGCATACAGTAATGGCTGTTCTCAAATTATGCTCCAGATTTTACGCACCTTTGCCCAACGTCCATATTTTCCCTTGTATGGTGGCATTTTTGCCTCTTTTGCCGGCAACTCTTTACGGGATGCTTTAGATTATCTCGATGAACCATTAAGAAAAGTTGAGGGAACCCAGGAAAAAGCCAGAATCCTCACACTGTTAGGTTATTCACAGCGTGCATTAGGACAATATCAGCGTTCAATTCATTTTCATCAGCAAGCCTTGGAGATAGCGAGAAATGCAGGCGATCGCCCCTGTGAACTTGCCAATCTCAACCACCTCAGCCGCACGTATGTACAAGAAAAAAATTATACTGAGGCGATAAATAATAGTCAACGGGCATTAATGCTGAGTCGTCAAGCCGGGGAACGCACAGCCGAAGCCAATGCCTTGGTAAACTTAGGTTACAGCGAAGTCATGCAGGCGCAAAAGCTGGAACAAGTAGAAACAGAAGTCTATGAATCAGCTATTAACTATTTAGAACAAGGATTAAAGTTATCAGAACAATTAGGAGATATTCAAAGTAAAGCTTTATGTTTTAGTAGCTTAGGTATTGCCTATTTAGTGATAGGTCAATCATCAGCCGCAATTCCCTATTTAGAAAATGGGTTTAAAACAGCCCAAGTCGCCGGAGACTTATATCTTCAAGGGCGCAACTTAGCTTATTTATCTGAAGCTTATTATAATTTACAAAATTCCGAAAAAGCGATTTATACAGGTGGTTTAGGAATGTATTTGTTAGAGCAAATTGCCTCTAATGAATGGCGACAATCAGCAGGTTTATTAACCATTTTACAAGGACAAATGGGAGCAGAAGCCTTCCAAACTTTATTACAACAACATCGCCCGAAAATGATTGCGATTATTGGTGTAGATGGATATGATTACATTCCCAAATTGTTAGAAATCTACAAAGAAAGTATGTAATTCCCATTACACCAAATCTGAAAAATTACAGCAGTAGGGTGTGTTATCGAGGAGAGTACGGCATCAAGACCACAGAAGACGGTGCGTTAGGCTAAAGCCATAACACACCCTACATATACTTAGATTTTTTCAATAATCAAATCGGATTTCTATCTGAAAAATTACAGCAGTCGTCGCAATTCTGCAACTGTATTTGCTGTAATAATTGCTCGTAAAATCAATTTTAAACGTTCTAAATCCGATATTTCGACAATTTGCGGCATTAATTCCAAGCCATCGCTACCAAATTTGGCTTCTAAGCTAGTTTCAATGCTAAAAGTTATTCCTTGTCGTTGTCCACGTGTTTCACCACGTGCTTCACCCTCGCGTAATATTTCTTGATACCAAGGCGACTCATGTAACACAGCCATA
>NZ_JAYGHH010000001.1:351150-355012 GCF_034931045.1 Nodularia sp. UHCC 0506 | reverse complement strand
CATTATATCTTGAACTAACGCCGTCTCTAGTACAAAGGTAGCAAAAAATGCTAACACCGTTTCCAGTTGGTTTAACTGTTCATCGGCACGTAAAATTTGTAAGGCTTCTCTAATTGTAGACTCGTCTTCTCCACCTTTGAGAATTGGAACAAAAGGAAGCAAGGAAGGTAACGGTTGTTGAAAAGCTATATTTACGTCTACTTCCCATAAATTAATCACTCGGTAGTCTTGACGTACCTGTAAACCGGCAACATTTGATGTGTATGTTGTAGGAATTTCTGCGTTTGTAGACTTGAGAATGTTGATTAATACCGGATAAGTTGGTAAATCATATTTCTCTTCTGCTAGTCCGGCATAAGCCCGAATCCGACGCGGCATTTTGGAAGTATAGCGCAATTGCAGCTCGTTGAGGACAAGAAATTCCTCACCTTGGGGATCTTTGACGCGGATCAAAACATCACTTTCTCTACTAATCCACTGGAATTCTGAGTTGAGAATTTCACTGGCGACAAGATCAGGTATTTGTGTTACCCATCTTACCCAGTTATCTGGCGCGAGACTAATTAACCTTTTGGTGCTGACATCTGCGGGTTTTGCCATTGGGACAAGTTAATATTGCAGTATCGATTTTAACAAACAAATTAGTGACTTTTTTCAACTAATTTCAGTTGCTTTTTCACTAATTCTGGAATTAGAGAAGGACGTTCAGCGACTGGAACATTGGCTTCTTTAAAAGCAGCTAATTTACTTTGGGCTGTGCCAAAATTAGGGTCACGTCCGATAACTGTGGCTAAAGTTCCACTTTGTCGCCAATTTTTAGCTCGTGGTGCGTGTCTACCGGCAATATAGGCAATTACTGGTTTATCAATTGCTTCAGTAATATACCGCGCTGCGGCTTCTTCACTATCACCGCCGGGTTGACCGACTAACACAATGGCTTCTGTGGTTTCGTCTTCATCGAGAATTTGCAGCCATTGCAGAAATGATGAACCAACGATCGCATCACTACCAATACTGACACTAATTGACTGCCCTAAACCAGCTTTGGTTAATTCCCAAGCAACTTCATAAGTTAGAGTACTACTGCGGCTAACAATCCCTACAGATCCAGGTGTATATAATTCGCTGGGCTGACTACCTAAGAGAATTTTTCCCGGTACAATAATTCCTGGACTGTTAGGCCCTACTATTAAGGTTTCACCTGCTTCGGCTTTCCGCAGTAATTTCACCATATCCAAGGGTGGTACACCACCAGTCATGATGATAATCTGGCTAATATTACAGGCGATCGCTTCTAATGCTGCATCTAAAACTTGATACGGATTGACGCAGATAATTGTTGTGTCAATTGTGCCAAATTTTGCTACCACCTCTTCTACCAAATCGAATACTGGCAGATTGTCGCGTTCCTGTCCACCACATCCAGGATTGACACCAGCAACCAAATTTGTACCATAAGCTTTCATTTGAGCAATGTGAGTTGCTGTGATAAATTCACAAAAGCCTTGGATTAATACTTTGCTGTCTGGTGTTAGGTTCATAAAACGTTTTGGTAGATGGGGCAAATTAGGGAATAACTTTATTATTACCTATGAGAATTAGTAACCTCTTAATATTCCTTGTTGCTTGGCTTTGCCTTCAGCTTGACGAAATATCCATAATCCTACGGCAAAATATACTGTGCCATTGATGAAAGCGATTAATAACTTGGTTAAATTCAAACTTTCACCTCTAGCCATCAAATCACGCAATAATTCAGCACCAGGAGTCATGGGAAGGAATGCTGCTAGAATTCTGGCTGATCCTGTCCAACTTTCGGTGGGTATGGTCAGCAAAAATAATAACGGGAATTGAGTTAAACTTAGAAGTTGCTGCACACGTTTAAAGATTAAGGATAACGACCCCAATGCAAAAGCAAAGCCATTAGCCCCTAAGACCACGGTAACAAAAGGTAAAAGCAATGTGGGAGGAAAGTCAAGACGGCTACCTGTGAGGATGATGATGATCACAAGAATGACGAATATTTGAACTATCTGCAAACTCAAATCAGCCAACATTCGCATTAAAAAGACCTTAGTAGCACCATAGCGCGAGAGAAACAGTTGTTCTAAAGTGCCAGTTTGGGCTTCTATTTGCAACTCTCCCGCCAGACTAGCCAGAATGAATGATGTTAAAGTCCAAAGCACATAGCCAATAATAATCGAGTCGAGGCGATCGCCTAATTGAAAAGCATCACCAGCGACATAACGAGAACTTAAGAATAATCCATAAAATATGGAAGCATAAACAAAAATACTGCCTATTGACTGTAGAGGATAACGAATAGATATAATCCAATTACGGCGCAATTCAGCTAAAAATAATTTAAGCATCTTGATTTCTGCCTTTTCTAACTATCTGCAAAAAGATTTGGGTGAGGTTCGCTTGCTCTTTTTCCAGAGATGATATAGGTAGAGGTTTGATAATATCAAGGACTTTGTAAACTAATTCCGGCTGGGATAAATGGATAATTTGTTGGTCTTGAACTACTGCACTCAGATTTTCTAAGGCTGTGATTCGTGCATCATCAAGGACAGTTTCTACCTCAATTTTGTAACCAGTTCCCGAAAATTGGCGAATTAATTCACTGGTGGATAATTCTGTGATAATTTCCCCTGATTGAATAATGGCGACTCTATCTGCAAGTTCTTCAGCAATGCTGAGTTGATGAGTAGTTAGGAGAATAGCGCAACCAGCAGCCGCAATTTCTTTGACTAAAATTTTGACATCTTCTGTGGCTTCTACATCCAATCCTAAAGTGGGTTCATCTAATAATAATAGTTGGGGTTTATGAATCAAGGCTACAGCAAATGCTAACTTTTGCTGCATTCCCCGTGAAAGATTTTCCACTGCTGTTTGGCGTTTAGACATTAGGCCAAATCTATCTAAAAGTGCTAAACCCGACTTCCTGGCTTCTCGACGGCTCATTCCTTTTAAGACACCAAAATATTCTAAATTCTCTTGGGGAGTTAATCGCCAGTAAAGGTTACGATTTCCTTCTAGTACAGCGCCTAAATTTTGCAGTGCTGCTGAGTTACGATGGGGATCAGTACCAGCAATTCTCACCCAACCCGCATCAGGTTGAATTAATCCGGCGATCATTTTAATACTGGTGGTCTTACCTGCGCCATTGGGGCCAAGAAAAGCCAATACTTCTTGAGGATGAATATTTAAGGAAACATCTTTGACGGCTGTAATAATTTGTTTGCTTTGACGAAAAGTTTTTTGAAGCTGACTTGCTTCTAATGTTTTCATGAAAAACTACAGTTTTTGGCGGTAAATATGAAAAATTGGATCAAACTTTTTTGTAAGCAATGGGCTTGGCAAGACGAACAGCTTCTGCAACCGCTTCATCTAAATTTTCTACTACTATCAAAGCATCAGTTTGAGTGTCTAAGGTGGCTAAAAATTTCTTAGCAACATCGAACTCAGAACCAGCAATCCGCACAACCAATCGCGGAAAATGTGACTCTCGGCGGGTTCTGCTGCTCACTCTTACCGTCTGTGGTTTGATTTCGTGGTGTTCTTGCTGGACAAAATTACTAATGATGTCGGCGACTTCCTCAGTCTGGGGTACACTCCCCAGAAGATTCAGCAGTATAACTTGAATGCTTTTGTCAGCTGCGAGAATGTTCAAACCTTTGGCTAGGCGATCGCAAAAAGTTGTCGGTGACATATCCGTAAGAAAAGCATGGCGCAGATTTAGACAACTACCAGATTTACCACCAGCACTGGTAACTAAATCTAAAGTAGCCATCATGGAACCAGTACCATTACCCAAAATACCAATTTTACCGTGTAATTCTAAACCATCCCAATCGTC
>NZ_JAYGHH010000001.1:340231-351125 GCF_034931045.1 Nodularia sp. UHCC 0506 | reverse complement strand
TTGATGGAACTTCTAGTATGACGGTTAGCTATTTTTACGGCGATCTCGGCTAAGTCTGGATGACGACCAATGGCGCGTTCGTTGATACTGACTTTACCGTTGAGAGCCATAACTTGACCTGATGCACTCACGGCTAGGGGATTAATTTCCACTAAATCCAAATCTTTCTGCACAAATAGCTGGTACATCTTCTCAACCACCGAGCTGACAGACTGCATTAATTTACCTTGCAATCCCATTTTTAACGCTAGTTGTCGAGCATAAAAAGGAGAAAATTCTTGTTCCACAACAACGTGATACATTTTCTCTCCTGCGGATTCCCAATCAACATCGGCTTCTGTGCAACCTAAAAGCACTGGACGACAGACATCTGTATCTAAAACTACGGCTAAATAAAATTCTTGTTGACTAATATACTTGGATTCTGCCAGTAAAACCTCTGGTAATTCGCCCCAAATCGGCAGATTAAAAACTGTTTGTGCGGCGGCGATCGCATCAATTGTGGTTTCAACAAACCTGACTCCACCAGCCTTTGCTCTTTCGCCAGCATACACCTGAGACTTCAGTACAATTGGATAGCGAATTTTTAAACGTTTCAAATCTGTGGGATGGTCAATTCGTTGGGAAGGCAATACGGGAATGCCTATCTTTCCAAACCATTCTTTAACTTGGTACTCCAATAAATCCATTTACCTGCACCCTATTATTTACACTTTTAAAGGCATTTGTTTGGTGCTGTTTTTGACTTTTTATAGCACTATATTTACGTATATTTACTTTTTTCGTCTATGATAAATAATTTATTTATTATGTATTAATTCTATCGGATTCCGTCACCGATGCAAATTAGTTTTGGAGATAAAAATATGACTCCAGTACTTCCTAAAAGTCATTAATATTTACCGTGAATTTGCCAGCATATAACAAAACCAGCATTAATGTCAAAAAAGTTGGGCAATATATCTTTTTTCTGCCCTCAGAACTATGGGAAATGCAACTTTCACCAAAGGCTGAGAGGACTTTAGCCCCAAGGGAGATCATTGTCTGCAAATTTAGATGTAAAAATGTTAACAATCGTCACCTCCGCTACTAACTAACTTCTCTTACCCTGGATGCTAACGCGACTTTACTTCTTTTGACTTCTGCTGAATGGTATTGTTCATCTGAATCATCAGTCAGATTTAACATTTTGGTAAAAAATCTGAATTTGTGTTAAAAAGTTGTTCTATCAAACACCGTAGGTATACTGTATTTCCATCTAATGGTGAGAAGATCAATTGATTCTCTTGATCGTGGTTAATTACACGGTTCATCTGCATTCTATCAACGCAAATGTTTGATTGCACCCTTGCCCAGATAAATAAAACAATATATAAAACCAGCAGTAACGCTTTATGAAAGTAGCAGTTCAGCAGGAAGACTTACAACTATTAGCCAGAATATTGCAAGAACAAGTTCTTGCAGAAATTCCCTCTGGCGAAGTCTTCCAAATTAAATGTGCTGTCAACAAAGACGAGTTAATGATTTTAACGCAACATCCAAATGGTGTGACTGTTGACACTCAACATATCTTTGTCGTCCTATCAGAAGCACTCCAGTTGTCACCAAACTACAAGAAACAGCAGGTGCAATGCTTTATCCGCATATTTGGGGAAAAACTTCCTTATGCTAAATGTTCTTTCATTATGAAGCAAAAGGAGGATATGAAAGGATCAATATCTCCCTCATCTTCTATAACCTACACTCCATCTACTACTAGTTACCAAGAAGAATTGTTTGATTCTTTGGTAAGTACACCGGATTTGTGGAATACCCAGTCACAACGCCCTGTTAAATCTCTACTCTTAGGGATAACTTTGGTAGGAATTTCTGTGTTTAGTAGTAGCTTTTACTTGCTAAGTCGTCCTTGTGTGATGTCTGAGTGCCAAGAAATTCAAACTGCCCAACAATTAAACTTAAAATCTAGACAACTGATACGTCGTGCTAATTCGGCAAATCAATTAGTAGCAATAGACCAGCAATTAATCACAGCCAGCAACGGCTTGTCAGTTATCCCTCGTTGGTCATCGCGCTATCAACAGGCTCAAGAGTTAAAAGCTAGTTTGTCTATGCAGTCAGAGAAAATTAACCAAGTATTGACAGCTTTACAGGCGGCCGATGTGGCAGAGAAGAAATCTCAAACAACTGCCAATAATCTAGAAGAATTACAAGATATACAGTATTCATGGCGACAAGCGATCGCACCCTTGGAGGCTATATCTCCCAATAGCGAACTCTATGGCCTAGTACAACCAAAATTATCAAAGTTTCGGGTGAATTTGCAAGCTATAAATCAGCAATTATTAACCCAAAACCAATGGTTAAAAAAACTCAATGATGCCAAAGCTGTAGCAAATGTAGCCGCTAAACGCGAAGCCAGCGCCAAAACTTTGAATGATTGGCAACAGGCACAGTCTACTTGGCAAATAGTTATTAATGCTTTAAATATTATTCCCTCTACTAGTCCAGCCTACCCAGAAGCCCAAGAACTGTTATTAGAGTATAAACCGCAATTGGCTAGGACACGCGATCGCGCCACCATCAAACAAATAGCAGCTAGAAGTTATCAACAAGCTATCAGCACAGCTAATCAAGCCAAAACCTATGAACAAAACAATCAATGGCAACTAGCAGTTACATACTGGGAGCAAGCTTTACGAAATATTCAACAAATATCTCAAGATAGTCTTGACTACAATCAAGCTCAAAGTTTGATTCCAGCTTACTCAGCCTCCCTCCAGGCAGCACAAGCAAAAGTCCAAACCCTGAATAATCTCCAAAAAATTCGTAATGACTTAGAAAAAACCTGTTCTAGAGAAATTCGGATTTGCACTTTCACCATTAATAACACCGGAATTGCTGTATCCCTCACTCCTCAGTATGAAAAGCTGCTACAAACCACATTATCTGAAGCCGATCTCAAGACGACAAATCACTGGTATATCTTACAAGAAGCTTTAGAGGTAATTGGTGATAATGGTAATTTGCCAGTCTTTATTTACGATACCCAAGGTCAAGGAATCTATACCCATATACCGCAAGGTTAGTGATTGCAAAACTCGATCATGAGTCAAACGCCGGATCTTTACATAGGGCTTGCTGTTCGCGTAGCGTGCCGTTAGGCATAAAACCACTTAACTTATACAAATTTTTGGCAATTGTTGTCATGAAGTTACAGGATATGAGTCTACTACGGGAGGATTTTCGGTCTGTCGTGCTTTCCACTTTTCTGTGTTGCCGTTGCCAAAAATACTGAAACAATGGAAGTAGAAGCTAGATTCAAATATAAACTATGCCGGAACTTCCTAAAAGTCTTGAAGAAGCGATCGCGCAATCTCGCATCGCTACCCAAGCAGCCCTTGCAGATGGCTACACTCGCCTACAAGTTGATTTTTTGTTCCCAGAACTTAAACTGATGCCCGTAGCGGAACAATTTTTATCTTTGTTTGCAGAATATGATTCCCGCCTGAAAATTTTCTTTCCTGATGCTGGTGGTGCAGCCCTAGCTAAACGTGATTGGGCAGGTACACCATTTAATATATTGGATATCGGTACAGGTAGGGTGGCTTCTTTACAGTCGAAGATTCAGCCAGAGGATGAGATTTTCTTATTTATCGCCCCCACTGCTGTAGAGGTTCCCCAAGTGGAAAAACTATGTGAAAATATAGGCGATCGCCCTTTTGTAATGTTAAATCCTCGCCTAGAAGATTCGGGGGTTGTGGGTATTGGTTACACAGCCAGACAAACCCGCCAACGTTTCATTAGCACTCTGGAATCTTGTTACTACCTGCGCCCTGTAGATGATACCACGGCTGTATTTCGTTGCTATCCCGGATTATGGGAAGTATGGGTAGAAAACAATGGTGAGTATCAAAAAGTTGCTGAATTATCGAAAAGACCAACGGGTGATGAGTTGGATGTAATCGCTATGCAACGACAACCACAAACAGGCACAGATGCTGCACCTGCGAAAAAGCCTAGTGTGTTTAAGAGTTTACAACGCTTTTTCAAGGCGTTAAGTAGCTAATCTCAAGACCAGAAAAATTAACCACAGATGAACACAAAGACTAAATATTTGTGTTTCTGTGGTTTCAAGCCATTTTTGCCGTATTTTTGCCAAAATTCTCCTGTCTAATCAGCTTGGGTTTGGGTGCAATGTTACCTTCAGAATTATTCAATTCAACGAAACTGTCACCAGTCTCCCTAGTTTTGATGAGTATTTGTTGCTAGTTTGTCAGCTTGCGATTCCGATTACATTAATCCCATCTGCTGCACAACTTCTCTAAAAATTAAATTTTTTAATTATTTTTTTGGCTTTGGTCTAATTTAGATTTATAATAAATAGCAAAGATAACGATAGCGTACATAATAATAAGCTCAGAGGCTAACTAATGTTGGCTAGCTGGTTATTGCTGCTGGTCTGGACAGCAGTGTGGGGCTAGCAGCAAAAATAAAGTTATGGCGAACAGCTAGTCAAATATGAGGCTAGTTCAATTCATCCTAACTATTTAGCCACCTACCTCAAAAGAATTGGGGTGAGGTCTAAAAGTGTATTTGTTTGTACATTCATTTTGTAACAAAAACTGCTGGGGATTAGCCATATCTAATCTGCCCTAAATTTGCAGTTTCATCTATTAAGTGACCTAATTAACGTACTTAAATGTATTTCCCAGCATCCGAGAATTTGGATGTTGGCAGCAAGGTACATACACTAAAATTTTCTAACTTCTCGCACATTTTTACCTTGAGTTCAGCAACATGAAAGACTTTGACTGTATATTAAATATTTGCATCCTATCAGTAGCCTATCTAGCCAGTATTTACTTGTGGATAGCGTTTTCTCAGCATTCAAATGAATGACTAATACAGGACTTATGCAAGAACTCTCTGAAACCCTCTTTACTTCTCCCAAGGGGAGACGCTACGCGGTAAGCGAAGCTATGCCGAAGGCTTTACGTGTCCTTTGTGGTATGCGCTTCGCGCACGCTACGCGAATGTTTTTTCATAATTTTGCGTAAGTCCTATAATATTGTAACAAAACTTATATAATAAGATTTTTGACTTCCGCAGGACGGTGCTAGGTTTCTGAGAGCAAAACTAATCAATCACCAGAGGCGCATCTGTAAGCAGGGTCAGCGCCGATTCTTGTGCGGAATTCAGCTAAAGAGAAAATTGCATCATTCACGGGATAAATGTTAGATTTATTACCAGAAATTACTACGTTTAAAGAAATCACAATTGCCTTGCTAGGGCTATTCGTGGGAGCTTTTATATTCTTAATTTTTCGGTTAACTTTCCTATGGGTTAAATTACTCTTGAAACAACTAACTTTCTGGCAAAATAAAGATATTTATCAAAAAATAATTAAACCTAATGAGATTTTAATAATTTCTGTACTTGTAATTCTTACCATTGAATTTATTTCATTACTATTACCGGCAAATAGTTGGACTAAAACTTTAGAAATTATCATCAGTTTAATATTAGCGATCACCACAAGTTTATTAGCTTCTAAATCATTTAAAAACTTCTTTGATTTTTACCTATTAAACGCTGCTTTTAAAACTGGGCAGAAAATTAGCAGTGAATTTCTCATTCTTTTTAAATGGATAGCTAATATCATCATTGTTTTTATTGCTATTCTAGTTTATGCCCAAAGTCATCAAATTAATCTTTTAGGATTACTAGCTAGTTTAGGAATTGGTGGTTTAGCAGTAGCCTTTGCTGCTCAAAAAACTTTAGAGCAAGTTTTGGGTGGTATTGTGATTTATCTTGACCGCCCCTTCGTCATTGATGATTACATCGGACTACCTGACGGTACTTTTGGCAGAGTTGAATCTATCGGCTTGAGATCCACTCGCATTCGTACCTCTGGTAAAGGAACAGTAGTCATAGTTCCTAATAGTTCCTTAACTCAAGTAAATATTGAAAACTTTACTGGGGCAAAAAAAGTTATGTCCATACTTTATTTGACCTTCTATCGAGCTATCAGCAGCGAAGAAAGAGCGCTAATTCGGCAAGTTATTTTAGAAAGTACAAATGGTATTTTTGGACTGGATTCGCGGAACACCGATGTAAGTTTTAAAAATATTAACAATCTCCAAGACCCAGATAAAAGCCAAGCCCAAGTTTCTTTCTTTATTTTAGGTTCTGGAGATGTTTCAATGGAATTGCGCCGTCAACTTTTAGATTTAGCTACTCAAAGCATGACTCAATATTTAAAAGAATATGGGATTGCATTTGAGATAGAAGAACCCACAATTTATGTTGACTCACCGATTACCATTTAGACATAATGAATAACATTTCACAGATTATCCTGGACTTTTTTCAGCGCGATAGCACAATATTATTCCTATCTCGATTTGGCTTATTTTTATTGTTTATTCTGCTATCTGTACTAGCTGGGCGATATACTCCTACGTTGCTGAGAATTATTATTAAACGCTTTGCACCGCAGCAGGTAGCTAGTATTTATAATAATTTAATCGAACCTATTAGAAACTTATTTAGAATAGCTGGTACTTTAATTCTCACTTCTTTATCTTTAGCATGGATTATCGAATATCAATCTATATATAGATTAATTTCACCCATTATAGACTTAGCTGTGATTGTTAGTCTGGCTTGGCTATGTTCTCGTTTATTTCGGCAATTTATTCGAGTGTATGGCATTGAACTAGTGGGTAAATTAGGACGAGAAGTAGACGAATTACTTTTAGTATTTGAGACTCTAGCAAATGTAATGATTGGATTTATTGCTATTATTGCTTTTGCTCAGAGTCAACAATTTAATTTAATTGGTTTATTAACTGGTTTGGGTATTGGGGGGTTAGCGATCGCATTTGCGGCACAAAAGACATTAGAGCAATTGTTAGGAACGATTGTCTTGTATTTAGATAGGCCGTTTATTCCTGGAGAATATATTCGTTTACAGAAATCTCCCCAAATTCCTGAAGGTTTATTTGGCAGAGTGGAATCAATTGGGATTCGTTCTAGTAAAATTCGGACTGCGGCTAAGAGTACTTTGTTTATTATTCCTAATTCGATATTAGCCAACTTAGAAATTGAGAATATTACACGAGGTAAAAAAGTCATGGTTTTACTCTACCTCGATTTTGTTAATGTCCTAGAACATCAAGAAAAAGCTTTAGTTGAGCAAGTAGTAGCCGAAAGTACTAACTCACTGTTTGGTATAGATCCAGGAAGCACCAGTATTACTTTTTTAAATAATCACTCGCCAAAGCAAACAACTCGCACCAGAGTGACGTTCTTTATTTTGGGTTCTAGTGATAACTCTCTACAATTACGTAAACGTCTACTGGAGTTAGCAAATGAGAAAATTTCTAAAAAATTAGTGACTTTTGGAATTGAGTTTACGATGCAAGAACCAACAATTTATGTAGATTCCCCAGTTACACTTTAACAGTTATTAGTTATTTGTTAAAAGAGATAATTGGAAGTATTGAAGATTTTCTCTAAATTCAAAAATGCTTGGTACTATCGACTGCACAAGCTGACATTACTAATCTGTGCGCCTGCTGTAAATTCATTGCAGGTGCAATATGAGCAACTTGTAGGGTAGTATATCTAGGTTCATCGGCTAACCTCTGTAACGCTGCTGCTATGGGAATGTTTGTTTCTTGTGAGGTAAACAGAGTTACAATCTTTTCTACTGCCACTGTTTTTCCTGGAAAGGACTCAAAGGTAGTTACCAATGTGGCAGAATCAGCAGTATTTTTTACGCATATAGGTGCGGTATCATCACCATCTATCACTAACTTTGCAGCCATTCCTAGTTGAATACCTGAGTTAATAGTTTGACTTTGCAGCCAGATAATGCGCTCAATCCCACCTTGGTTTAAGGTTCGCCAATGTCGCACGCCTTGTGTATCTGGTTTAGGATCAAATCCAACTTCAACTGTGATATCACCTTCAAAATCTATAGATGTGATGTGACAACGGATTGCTGAAATATGTTGGTCTGCTAAACTGCTAAAACGTTCAAAGTGAAAGTCTAGGGTATAACCTGCTGGACTACGCCAGCGTACATTACGGCTGATTAAACCTAAACGTATATCCAGCTGACGTTGATATTTGATAATTTCACCACTATCTAGACTAAAGCGTTCCCCTGCGACTGTTATTACTAATGGCAACCAGTTGGGGCAATTCATCAGTTCTGGATGAGCGATCGCCACATCGTCATAAACACTGTAAATCATTGTGGCTGGAGAATTCTGAGGATATCCTTCCTCTAAAGTTCCACGGGTTCCTAAATAACCATTCCCAAGAGTAAAAGCCGTTTCTTGTTGATGTAGTTGGGTGGCGTTGAATTCCGTTTCCACAACCTTCCAGCAGGTAGCGTTAAGACCGGGCTGATTTTTTAGAGAATTTTCCACAGATACATCTAGCATGGTCAAAAAATTTATATTTTCCAATAGGATAAAATTGCATTCATCAAAAATGTTAAAAAATCCTGATCACCAGTAATGTCATAGAAAAACTTTATCTTCCCACCAACAAAATTTTTTTAAAATTTCATCCTTCTAAAGTTCGGTTCCATTTATAGCTCATGTTACAACATTATAAATGACAAAACTGATACATTTTTATTTATTTTTTATGTATGATATGTGGTTCTGGTGAATACCAATTAATAAATTTCCATGAAGAAAAATTTTAGTTAAACTTACGGTTGACTACTTACGATTATCACTAGTAATAACACCATCTTTATTACTCAGGTAATTTTGAACCAGCAGCAAGAGAATAGAAAAAGGGATACTTGAAAATTACCCTTGGCGATCGCCTAAGTTTGACAACTTGTCTTTTGACAAATCCATAAAGTTAAGGTAAATTTCCGCACTAGAAATGTGCCGCAGGAATTGATCAGAATGCTAGATTTGTCACTCATCACCATCCTGGGGTTCTTGGGTAGTTTTGGACATTGCTTTGGAATGTGTGGCCCCCTAACTGTGGCTTTTTCCCTTTCTCAGCAGCAAACAATTCCATCAACAACTTCCCATGAACAACCATCACCCCAGAAAACACTGAACTCGTGGCAACAGCAATTAAAATTTCATATATTACTGAATCTGGGGCGAATGTTGAGCTATGCACTAGTTGGTGCTGGCATCGGGGCGCTGGGTTCTGTCTTACTGCAAGGTGGTCAGTTTGCGGGTGTAGGCAGTGATTTCCGGCGCTGGATAGCAATTATTACAGGTTTAATGCTAATTTGGTTTGGGTTAGGGCAAGTAACACCAGACTTGCTGCCGAGAATACCTGTATTACATCCCTTACTACAAGGACGTTTACATGATCGTCTAAGTACAGGGATGGTAAGGCTTTCTTACAAAACTAGATGGTGGACACCCATACTTTTAGGCATGACTTGGGGTTTAATGCCTTGTGGTTTTTTATATGCTGCTCAAATTAAAGCGGCGGAAACAGGTAATTTATGGCTGGGTGGAGCAACTATGTTGGCTTTTGGGCTAGGAACCTTACCCACTATGCTAGGTGTGGGTGTTTCCACCTCTTTAGTAAATAAAGATAGGCGCAGTCAGTTATTTCGTTTAGGCGGCTGGGTGACACTCACCATCGGCATACTTACTTTGCTGCGGACTGGTGACACAATGGTAGATTACAGTGGACACGCTGCATTAGTCTGCTTAATCTTGGCACTAATTGCCCGTCCCGTTAGCCGTTTGTGGGCTGCACCCTTGCGTTACCGTCGAGGTTTGGGAGTAGGTGCTTTTGTACTGGCGGTGGTTCATACTACCCATAACTTCGCACATTCTTTACAATGGCAATTTGCGGCTTTCTTCTTTTTACCGCCAGATTTTCAGTGGGGCATGGCGGCGGGTGCTGTAGCATTAGTCTTAATTACCCCCGCAGCTTTCACTAGTTTTGAATCACTGCAAAAATATTTGGGTAGGCGTTGGCGACAAATCCATTTATTGAGTGTACCAGCTTTACTTTTAACTGCCATTCATGCTGTATTGATTGGTTCTAATTATTTGGGTTCCTTGCAATCAACATGGAGAAATAAATTAGCGGTAGTGTTGATAATAATTATCACCTTGGGTGTGTTATTGGTGCGTTCACCTTGGTTTTGGTCAAATTTAAAGATAGAGAAGTTTTATGTACCCCCAACTAAATCGTCGTAGCAGGTTTTATCAAATTCCCAGAATTATCTATTATTTATTATTTTGGGGTTGCTTAGTTATATCAATAATTATTACTTATCCCACTTCTGCCCACCAGGTGCAAATATCTGAAGATGTTGGTGCTACTATCCACATTGAACCGAATGATAATCCTCGTGCGGGAGAACCTACTCAAGCCTGGTTTGCTCTTACCCGTAAAGGTGGTGAGACGATTCCCTTGGCGCAGTGTGATTGTGAATTATTGATTTATGCCGAACCCCATATACCTGGGGAACCAGCCTTAATAGAGCCATCTTTAGAACCTGTGACAGCTGAACGTTATCAAGGTATTCCTGGTGCAGAAATTAATTTCCCCAAGCCAGGACGGTATCAGTTACAGCTAACTGGTAAACCGACGATTGAGGCTAGTTTTAAACCGTTTCAATTTAAGTTTGAAGTTACGGTGGCAGCAGGAACCGCCAGAAAACCGGAAAATGTGCAAGATGTCAATAATAGTAATGCACAGATTCAAGATATAAATATTCGCTCAGAGTTTACTATTACGGTGTTAGCCCTGGCGATTCTTGTAGCTTTAGGCATTATGTTTTATTTCCTGTGGGGGAAAAAAGGGCGATAGAGGAAGGCGGGCAAGATGCCCACCCCACAAGAGTTGTGCTATGCGGTCAGACTCAACACTCAACACTCAG
>NZ_JAYGHH010000001.1:335709-340032 GCF_034931045.1 Nodularia sp. UHCC 0506 | reverse complement strand
CAGCACTCAGCACTCCTACAAGTGTCGCTTTTGATGCCACTTCCAGGCATGGGTGACAATCTCTTTGATGTCTGGGTATTGTGGTTGCCAATTAAGAATTTTTCTGGCTTTCTCGCCACTACCAATGAGAGATGGCGGATCACCAGGGCGGCGATCGCATTCTTCAACTGGTATGGTTAATCCAGTAACTGCGGCCGCAGCTGCAATCACTTCTCTAACTGAGAAGCCGTTGCCATTACCTAAGTTGAAAACTTCGCTGTCACCATCTTTTAATAAATATTGCAATCCCAGAACATGGGCATCGGCTAAATCGCTTACGTGAATATAATCACGAATACAAGTACCATCAGGGGTGGGATAATCTGTACCAAAAATGGAAATAGATTTTCTTTTGCCTAAAGCGGTGAGCAGTACTAAGGGGATTAAGTGGGTTTCTGGTTGATGATCTTCGCCTAGTAAGCCACCCGGATGAGCGCCAGCTGCATTAAAGTAGCGAAATCGGACTGATTTCAACCCGTAAGCCACATCAAAATCAGCCAGAATCCTCTCTACCATTAGCTTGGTAGCTCCGTAGGGATTAATGGGGTCTTGGGGATGATTTTCGGGAATAGGTACGATTTCTGGGACTCCGTAGGTCGCACAGGTGGAAGAGAAGACGAATTTATGAATAGATGCAGCTACCATCGCTTCTAACAGCGTCAGTGTACCTACAACGTTGTTACGGTAATATTTGGCTGGGTCTGTTACCGATTCACCTACGTATGCGTATGCGGAAAAGTGCATAACTGCGGTGATATTGCGGGTTTTAAATAAGTTATCCAATAAGGCGCGATCGCCTGTATCTCCTACTACCAACTCTACCTGCAAAACCTGTTCTACTAAGTCTTGATGTCCATAAACCAGATTATCGAGTATGACGACTTCATAACCCGCTCGCTTGAGGGCAAATACAGTATGGGAACCAATATATCCAGCACCCCCGGTAACTAAGATGCTGGGCTTTCCATTCGACATAATTTTTCCTTTAGAGTTGACAACTATTCAACTAATTTAGTTTACTGGTGCCACATTACTCATCTAAAAAATGACAAATAATAGACGCAGTGTGAAAAAATTGCACTAAAATCACTACGACGGTAGTCTGTGGTTTTAGGTTGGAGGTATTTGCTCTCAAGTAATAGTGCGATTACAATTTGACGAGAAAATACATCTTCTACCGAAAATCTCTAGGCTGACCCTTACGGGTGTGTCAGTTGTTCATGGGGGAAACTCCTGTTTTTAACTGGCTCATAGCAAAATAAAATTTGAGAGTTAATCTATGTTTCTATTGCTAAGTCGAGTGCTGCTGTGGCTGCTGATTGGCACTGTTGTATACTCTCTGTTCCAGAGATTTTATCCTTCTGGAACCTTTATCGGGAGATTAGTTTTAGTCATTGTGTTGATTGTCATCGCTTTGTCGTTTATTAACCCTAATGAACCAGCTGTGGCATCTTTGTGGAGGGTTGTATCATTTCCGCTTAAGCCTCTAGGGGCTTCGGTTTTACTGATGATGTTTGCATCTCAGAGAATTAAGGGCGGAGGTATAGATGCACCAGGGGGTTATTTGGTGGGTTGGTCGCTGACAATTTTACTGTTGGCAAGTACACCGGCGATCGCTTACTTTCTGGTGAGAGTACCTGTAGCAATGATGGGGGGTTCTAATGTAGTAGCTCAGGAAATCATTCAGGACTATGGGCTAGTGTCGTCTCTAAGACCTGACATTTTATCTTCAGAGGCGCTAGTAGCATTTAATCCCACAACTACGCCAACGATGATTTCCGATGTCCTAGAGAATAATCTCTTGCTAAACCAAAAACCAGGTCGTGCAACTATAGCATTTAACTCTTTGGGTGCAAAAGTTCCACCTTACCTGTTGCAAACTCCGACAACAGTTGGCGATCGCGGATTGCGAATAGAAGACTTTGTACCCAGCGCCCAAACTCTACAAGTCACAACCCAAGTATGGGAAAGTTATCTTAACCAGATTTACTTTTTCCTGCGTGGGAACCAGGTACGCTAAAAAAGTCATTTTCACGACTGAGATTCCTGGCCAAAATCCGCATCAGGAAAAATTAACCACAGATGTTTGATCGGTGCTGATCTATCTGCATCTGTGGTTGAATCTCAAAATATGAACTTTTTCTAGAGTTTTCATGACAACTGGCTGCTTGATCGGTGGCTCTATTCGTTAAAGTAAGATAGGTGGACTGCCGAAATTCCCAGAAAATACAGACTTATCAGCAGTTCATTCTCAGATGATTAAGTTGCAATATCGCTTTAATGGCAGAATCTCGACGACTTGCTAAACTCGGTGCTTATTTACGTCCCCATTGGCGGGAAACGGCATTAGGCATTCTCGCTTTATTATCTGTCAATGGGCTGGGTGTTTACATCCCCTGGTTAATTCGTTCAGCCGTTGACCAACTTTCAGCCAGCTTTAATTTCAACAACATATTATATTATGTAGTCCCGATTGTCTTGCTCAGTTCTGCGATGTGGCTGATTCGTATGGCTTCGCGCATCTGGCTGTTTGGAGTCGGAAGACAGGTAGAATTTGATCTCAAACAACGGATTTTTGAACATTTACTCAAGTTGGAGCCTTCTTATTTTGCCACTAACACTGCTGGAGATTTAATTAATCGCGCTACCAGTGATGTGGAAAATGTCAAGAGATTGGTGGGTTTTGCTGTACTGAGTTTAGCAAATACTCTGTTTGCCTATGCTTTGACCCTACCAGTAATGCTGACAATTAGTGTGAATCTCACATTAGCTTCCTTGGCTGTATATCCTTTTATGTTCTGGTTAGTGCATCTGTTTAGCAATCGCCTCCGCAAAGAACAAGCCGTAGTCCAAGAGGAACTATCAGATATTAGTGAACTCATTCAAGAGGATGTGAGTGGGATTGCAATGATTAAAATTTACGCTCAAGAAGAAAATGAGCGTCGGGCTTTTGCTCAAAAAAATCAGCAGCTATTGGCGGCTAACCTGCAACTAGCTAAAAGCCGAAATATCCTGTTTCCGTTAATCGGTGGTCTAGCTAATCTCAGTTCTCTGGTAATTATTTGGCTGGGGGCTACACAAATATCAACTGGAACCCTAGCTGTAGGCGATTTTTTGGCGTTGCTGATTTATGTGGAACGGCTAGTTTTCCCCACGGCTTTATTAGGGTTCACAATTACAGCTTATCAACGTGGTGAAGTGAGTGTTGATCGTTTGGAATCGATTCTTTCTGTCACGCCGAAAATTCAAGACGAAGGCGACGCTGTACATTTGCCTTTGGATGAGATTAAAGGAGAACTCACGGCCGAAAATCTCAGCTACACTTATCCCGGTGCGATGACTTCGGCTTTAAAAAATATCAACTTTACTATTTTCCCTGGGGAAACAGTATCGATTGTGGGGGCGATTGGTTCTGGTAAATCAACTTTAGCCAATGCGTTACCACGTTTATTAGATATTGCATCAGGACAGTTATTTCTAGATGGTGTGGATATTACCAAGATATCATTAGCAGATTTACGTCAGGCGATCGCCTACGTTCCTCAAGATAGCTTTTTATTTAGCACTACGATTAAGAATAATATCCGTTACAGTGATCCAGTTAGTGAAGTCCAAGATGTAGAGTATGTGGCTAAACTAGCTCAAATGGATGTTGAAATTAGCAATTTTCCCAATCAATACGAAACCATTGTTGGTGAACGGGGCATAACTCTATCTGGTGGTCAAAGACAACGTACTGCCTTGGCTAGAGCCATGTTGGTGGAAGCTCCAATATTAATTTTGGATGATGCCCTTTCTAGCGTAGATAATCAAACAGCTACCAAAATTCTCGATAATCTTGCCAGTGGTTCGAGACGCAAAACCATAGTTTTTATCACTCATCAGTTATCTGCGGCGGCGGCGGCTGACCGAATTTTTGTGATGGATAAAGGCCAAATAGTCCAGACAGGTAAGCACTCAGAATTATTACAAACCGAAGGTCTTTACAAAACTTTGTGGAGTCAGCATCAAGTCGAAGAGTTACTTCGTTAACAAATCAATTCTGCCATAGATGAACAACTTTAAAATTTGCCGTTATCTATGGCACGGGTAATATTTAGGGCTGGCTGAATAAATATAAAACCCAGATAAATCGAAGGTTTGAGGCTGATAAACTCGAAAGTAGGTGCAGGGTTTTTGAAGGTGTACCATCAAAAGTGTGAATTTTGGGTTGAATAAATCAGAAAATTTGGGGTTGACAGATAGCTGATACTTTTCCCTGTTCCCTGCCTCTACAACAAAACC
>NZ_JAYGHH010000001.1:312459-335684 GCF_034931045.1 Nodularia sp. UHCC 0506 | reverse complement strand
ATGCCTAACGGCAAGCAAACCCTATTTAATAAGTTTAGCAAGCTCCTATGCGTCCAACGATGACATAAAAAGTTTTGGCAATCAACATTAAATCATAGAGTGGATGCCAATTCTTTTGATATCGCAGGTCTAAATCAACTATTCGTTCAAAATCTTTCACTTGAGAACGACCGTTAACTTGCCATTCACCAGTTATCCCTGGCTTCACATTTAAACGTTGCCAATGACGATTAGTATATTTTATAACTTCATCATGAGTAGGGGGACGAGTTCCCACTAAACTCATTTCACCAACGAGAACATTCCAAAACTGGGGTAATTCGTCTAAACTGGTGCTTCGCAACCAACGTCCCACCCTGGTGATTCGGAAGTCGTTTTTGTTTTTAAAGATCAGTCCGTTAGCTTCGTTATTCACCAGAGATTTTAGCTTTTCAGCATTACTCACCATTGACCGGAATTTCCGCATCCGAAAAGGGGTTCCCTGAAGTCCATATCTTTCTTGAGTGAAGAAAATTGGCCCTGGATTATCAATTTTAATGGCGATCGCTATTGGTACAAAGACGATAGCTAGGATTAACAATCCTACCAAGCTCCCTACAATGTCTAAAGTACGTTTGAATTTACAATTTGCAGAGGCGTGGGGAGTGGATTCTAACTCCCAAACTTGATAAGTGTCTTGCAAGACGCTTCTGATGGGTGTGTTGTACATTTTTTGTCACAAGATTTAAATATTAAAGTAAAATTACTGATCCTTGATTTGAATATAAACTTTTTCTCAAGAACATCATCACCATTTCTCGTCTTATTTACGGAATCTTTACTAAGATTCCTGGCAACATCAGCTTTTGTAAAATTAAGATAAAGGTAAAAATATCTATCGTTTGGTAGATATCAAATTATAAAAAATATGCTTTCAAAAAATTAATTTTTAAATTCAGACAGCGTGAACCGGAGTGACTGCGCGAAAACACTCAATCTGATGTAGTAAAAGACCGCAAATATCTGAGTTACTCTCCCAATTCTTTAACCATTGATATGGCATGAGGAGGAATTTCTGTGACTAGGCGAAAGGGAAAAGAGGGAGTTGAAACCAACTGAGCATAATCTGATGTCAGAAATACAGCATATTGATCAGCTTCAGGAGTCAGCTGTGCAGCCATTGCCAAAGTGATGGATTTCACGAATTGGCGAATATCTACGGCTTGTTGGTCAACAACTTCACCACCAGCAAAAGGTGTATTTGGTTTTCCTACCTGATCCAAAGTGGTACTTGGGTCTTTCACGCTTAAATGAGTCCCCCCAATTACACCAACTAGCCATTTAGGGGCAGGAATTTGATGAAATCCTACTATTTGTTCGGTCAGGGCTGGGGTACTTTTATCTGCGGAACTTGCTAAGACTAAAGTAGGTACTTGCACTTTAGTTAAACCTGTTTCACCAAACATTAAAGAACTTGTCGGACTGAGGGCGATCGCTTGTTTAATTCTGTCATCTCTTAGTGTATAGCTATTTTCTGGCAGTTCTTGAGCCACACACTGGATAGTTTCGCCCAAACTCAAACTAGCTAAGTTACCTTGGCAGCGTTGTTTAAGACGTTCCAACTGTAACTCACCTCCAGCAATTACTAAGGCTGTACCACCACCAAAAGAATAACCAAGCACCATCGCCTTATTAGTCGCTAACTTCCCTTGCAATGGGTGATTAGCTGTTTGATTGAGCTTTTCTAGTTCATCCAGAACAAAACTAATATCTCTGGGACGTTCCAAAAACTCCTGGGGCTGTAAAAGTTTGGTTTTACCTGCTATTGCTAAATTAATATTGGTTTCATTACTGCCGGGATGTTCTAAAGCGGCAACGACATAACCATGAGATGCTAAATGCTTGGCGAGGTAGCGCAATTCATGGCGAACTGATCCAAAGCCGTGGCTAAAAATAATGACGGGTTTTTCGGTAGTTGTGGCATTTGATGAGTAAATATCAACGGGAATATTGCGATCGCGTTTTTGGTCAGTCCAATTCAAATTCAGCACTTGTACTTGAGCCGTTCCTGTTTGACTGGGGTCAAAGGGGAGGGAAATCTGTGGTGTTCTAGAGTCGAGTGCAGGTGCGATCGCGAGCATAAATTGTTGAGTACGCCAAAAAGACGTGTTTAAACGTCCCGCTACCTGAATCGCTTTTGATACATCAATTTCTAAGCGTTGACTGGGATAAGCAGCAATAAAATTGAGTAAAGAAAGACCCTGGGGTTTAGTAGCACCTAAAACAAATGCGGCTCTGAGTGCTTGTACTCCCGCTTGATCTTTTCTGAATAAAGTCTCAGAAAGGTTACTTAGAATTGTTGTACCAATTTGAGTATTGAGTAAACGACTCAGTGTTACCACATCAATTGGTACTTTTGTATTCAGCGCTTCCAAAAAGAAGCGGCGTTGTGTTTCAGATATTCCTCTGGTGTAAAGTTCTAAACCCCTGGGAAATTCCCCAGTATCCGCAGCTTTTTGCAACTCAGCCAAGGAGATAGATTCTGCAAACAAGCCAAAACGCACAACAACAGTATCAGCAGCGCGTACAGAAGTATTTGAGCCGCAAAATTGTGTTAAAGCGATCGCGCTTAAAAAACTTGCAACTATCTTGAAGTTCTTCCAGTTAATTCCCATGAAATATTCACTAATGAATGCTTACGGGAATATAACGGAAATTGATGTAATTGACTACCCTTGTCATATAAATTAAAAGAGCATAGCAGTGCTATGCCCCGAATTTAGTTAAAAGAGCATATTCATTGTTATGCCCTGATTTAATTTTTTTGACGAGATTAAACTTTAGCAGATGCCTTAGTAATCATATTCAATTCGCCTTTGGCATATTTAGCAGCAAAATCTTCCAAAGAAATTTGTTTAATCTTACTAGCATTGCCGGCAGTGCCAAATTGTTCATAGCGGTCAGCACAAACCTTCTGCATATATTTAATCGAAGGCTTGAGGAAGTGACGGGGGTCAAATTCCTTGGGATTTGCTGCCAAAGCTTCACGAACTGCGGCGGTGATAGCTAGACGGTTATCGGTGTCAATGTTAACTTTACGAACACCACACTTGATGCCTTTTTGAATTTCTTCTACAGGTACACCGTAAGTTTCGGGGATTGCACCACCATATTGGTTAATGATTGCCAGTAAATCTTCAGGAACAGAAGAAGAACCGTGCATGACCAAGTGGGTGTTAGGCAAACGACGGTGAATTTCTTCAATCCGGCTAATTGCCAGAATTTCGCCTGTGGGCTTGCGAGTAAACTTGTAAGCACCGTGACTAGTACCGATAGCAACAGCCAAAGCATCAACCTGGGTTGCTTCTACGAACTGTGCAGCTTCGTCTGGATCAGTCAGTAATTGAGAATGGTCGAGTGTACCTTCAAAACCGTGACCATCTTCAGCTTCACCAGCACCAGTTTCCAGAGAACCCAAGCAACCAAGTTCACCTTCAACACTGACACCCAAGGAATGAGCAACATTTACCACTTCACGAGTGACATTAGTGTTGTACTCAAAGCTAGCAGGGGTTTTAGCATCAGCTTCCAAAGAACCATCCATCATGACGCTAGTAAAGCCATTCTTAATTGCTGAGTAGCAAGTAGAAGGAGCATTACCATGATCTTGGTGCATGACAATGGGAATCTCAGGATAAGTTTCTGTCGCTGCCAAAATCAGGTGACGCAAAAAGTTTTCTCCAGCATAAGCACGAGCGCCACGAGAAGCTTGTAGGATTACAGGGCTATCTGTTTCTGCTGCTGCCTTCAGGATTGCCTGAATCTGCTCCAAGTTGTTAACGTTAAAAGCAGGGATGCCGTAACCGTTTTCAGCCGCGTGATCCAAAAGCAGCCGCATTGGTACGAGCGCCATATATAGTCCTCCTAATTTGTTTTTCAGCTAATCGACGTGAGAAAAGCGCAATGTTTACGCTAATTGTAACTTTTACGCTAATCTTAATAGTTTTTTCAACTTATAGGAAATTATAACTAGTGTAGGGTGCTTATGTTGAAAAACTTTGCGGCGTTACTATATTAAGGTAATCGATGGTTTCCATATAGTGTTGTCATATTCGCTACTATCAACCCAGAAAGTTTCGTAGCTTGGAATGCTAGATGATGTTTTCGCAAAGCTCTAAAGTAGGGGCGGGTTTACTAAAATTATTATTGTTAATTGAGCATATCTGTATGCCCACTCCTACTGGCTCTATACTAAGCACTCAGCACTTTGGACTCTCCCCCACTCAGCACTCAGCACTCAGCACTCAGCACTCAAAGGCTGGACGATGTTGAATCCAAGGATTTGCTGCTTCTAGTTGGGCTGCAAGGCTGATTAAAGTTGCTTCAGCCGCAGGTTTGCCAATTAGCTGTACACTCATGGGTAAGCCATGACTATCAAAACCTACAGGAAGTGCGATCGCAGGTTGTCCGGTAGCATTAGCAGCAGGACAAGGTGCTACCCAGTGGATAATATGTTGGAATGTCTCTTCTGGACTTAAATTAGCCCATTCTCCTACGCGAATCGGTGAATGCAGATAAACCGGTAACACTAATACATCTACGGTATCGAAAAACGCCACAATTTGCCTAGCGACAATCTGCATTTGGGAAACGGCGCGGAGGTATTCACCTACGGAACCTGTGCGTGAAAACAGCAACTGATTCAATGGCTGTAATGCTTCGATGGGGATTCCTGATGCCGCAACCGCACCTTGCCACACGATTTGAAACGGTTCCACTAAATCACTGAAATCAGGGCATTTCTCTTCTACTGTGTGACCCAATTGTTCTAGTAATTTGACAGTTTGCCATACCCCTTGCTGGCAATTAGCATCAGCTTCGCCCAAGGGAGGAATATTTGTACTAAAGGCAATTCGTAAATTACCAAGTTTTTCTGCGGTAGCGGCCAGAAATGAGGGTTCAGGATTGGGCAACCAATAAGGATCACCTGTAACATAACCAGACATAACATCTAAAAGGGCAGCTGCATCAGCCACAGTCCGCGCAATCGGTCCATTAGTGGCAATTCCCGCCACACGATTACCTACGGGTGCATGGGTCACTCGCCCCCGTGATGGTTTGATGCCTACTAAACCACAGCAAGCCGCAGGCCCCCGCACTGAACCGCCACCATCAGAACCTTGCGCGATCGCACACAATCCAGCTGCTACAGACGATGCTGCGCCGCCACTGGAACCGCCGGGAGTGTATTCTAAATTCCAAGGATTTCTAGCTGAGGGAAAACCCATAGGCTCTGTGTAAGGAAAAGAACCTAACTCTGAAGTTGCAGTTTTACCGAGAATAATAAATCCAGCTTGCTTAATCCGAGTTACTACCCCATCATCATAGTTAGGAATATTCTGCAATAATCCTGGATTACCGTAGGTACAGGGTATATCTGCAACAGCATTCAGGTCTTTAATAGAAATTGGCACACCGAAAAATTGCGGTAGTTCTGAGGTGTTTGTCAGTGTCTCTGTTTTGACTTTAGCATCAGCGATCGCCAATTCTGCTGTCACCGTAAAGTAACTTCCTAATTGGGGGTTCAATTGCTCAATCCGCTTTAAATATAATTCCACCAACTCCAAGGGCGATATTTCCCGACAACTGATTAAATTTGCCAATTCTAAGGCTGGGGTAAAAGCTAAATCAATTTCATTCATAGGTTAATTGATGGTTATTTTGTGTATTACTGAAATTTTTTGCGAAAATTGTTATACCAGTTTAATTTCCGGGAACCATGTATCATATAGATCCTCAGATTTGTCAACCAATCTCGAGACAGAAATTCCATCGGCGGGGCTAGACTCTGATTCAATCATCAACTCGCTGCATAGTTATTCTAATTGTTTCGCATAAACTTTCGACAAACCGCCAAGGGATATTTATGGTTAATTTAGAAAAAATTGTGAATGAACTACCGCAACTTGTTCTTAGTCTTAAGTTGAATCTTGGTAGTTCAAACGACATTATGCCACAAATTATCTTGATCAATAATATTCAGGATCAACTACGGGACGCACAAAAAATTATTCTTCAAGAACTCAGGGTTGCTCAAGTTCAAAATTCTTCAATTAGTACTTTACCTCATATTGCTGGCATAGCAAGTATGTTTATACCTCAGATTGTTTCAGGAAATACAGCTATAACTGCAAGAACAAAATATATGATGGCAAAGTTCGGTAATGCCACTACAAAAATATCAATTAATGACTTACAATCAAAAATTGATTCTTGGATTGAATGGGGTGATTTGCTTCATGTTATATCCGCAGATATTTTAAATAACTCTCAATTAGTTAGTCAGATAAATTCTGATAGTAATCATTTAAATTTATCGTCGCAAGTTAAAAAATTGAGTGAAAACTTAAAAATTAACCTAGCATTTGCTGTTCCTCAGATTTTACAACAACAACTCCAGCAACTCAGGAATTCTCAGGCTGAGGCTTTGCAGGTAAAAGAAAAATTAAATTATATTCTTCATACCATTAAAAGCATTCCTAATTTGTTATCTATTTTATTAGGTATATCATGTTTCTGTGGGAAATCGGGCTTCAGCTTAGAATGGTTGGATGATGACCAAGAATTAATTATATCTAGTAATGGTAAGTTTCAAGAATTAACAGATATTCTCAATGAATGTGAAGAATTGCAGAAAATTGTTGATAATTTAATGTTCAAACTTGATACCTTAGTCAAACAATCTGAACAATCTCTGATCCAATTTGAAACAGAAATACAACCAGAACCAGTTATTAATTATCAAGAAAAGTTACAAACTAAAATAGTACCAAACTTTAAATTACAGAATGTATTCCATCCGAAATTTCTCATCGCATCGAGTTTATTAGTCTTAATTTTTAGTGGCTGGATGATTAAGAATCAATTTTCATATTTTCAGCAAACGATTTTGATTTCTAATCAAGAAGAAACGGCAGTGAATAATTTTAAATCTGCTCTCAAACTTGGTCTAGAAGCTTCTTCTCTCGTCAAAGATCCCCCGCATTCTTTAATGGTGTGGCAACAGGCAGAAACCAAATGGGAAGAAGCAATAGACTTATTAGGCAGTATCCCTAAAGGAACATCTGTTTATACTCAAGCAAATGATAGATTAATACTATACCGTTTTAATCTTAATGCTATCAATAAAAGAGCTACAAATGAAAAAAAAGCCACAGAGAACTTTCAATTAGCTCAAAAATTGGCAACAGAAGCTGATTTTTTTGTAAAAACTTCACCTCAATCAGTGTCAAATTTAACACAAGCAAAAGACAAATTTCAACAAGCAATTAGTTTATTAGAAAATATCCCAAAAAGTACCTTTATCTATCAACAAGCTCAAGAAATACTTCCTAGTTATAAAAGTAATTATGCAGGGATTCAGTTAACTATTAAAGATTAATTGGAAATTTAAAATCACAAATTACGCTGTAGCATTCACCGAAAAATAGAAATTACGAATTACGTTAGCGTAGCTCTCCCGTTCGCGTAGCGTTCCGCAGGAAAGGGAGCATTACGAATTACGAATTACCATATCTTCCGGCATTAAAAATTTGGTCTGGGGTCAGATGTAACTCTGGAAATACTGGCGATTGAATAGAATCGCTTCCCCGAAACAGACTAACCTGATACTCACCTTCAATAAGTTGGTATATAGAAATAGTTGGTTGTTTAGGATTACCAATAAATTTCCTCCCCCCTAAAGCCAGATAATCCACTACCCAATATTCAGGAATACCCATTTCCTCGTAATCAGCTAATTTTTTGTAATAATCATCTCGCCAATTACTACTAACCACTTCAATCACCAATGGCACTGATGCAGCTTGAGTAACAGTTGATTGTTGTTTCCATAACTGTTCATTTGCCAAATTAGCCCGATTCAATATCAAAACATCTGGTAAATAAGCTGATTCGCTTTCAGGTGGTTTAACTAATGCTTGTTTTGGGATAGTGTAGGGAAGATTTAATCGGTCAAATTCCACAGTAATTTTTCTGGCTAAAAACCCTGTAACTTCTTCATGTTCGCCTAACGGCTGTGGCATTTCAAAAATTTCCCCATCATGTAATTCATAGCGTCTACCTTCAGGTTTCCACTCTACAAACTCTGCATAAGTTACTAATGTGGGCTTAGTTATGGCTTGAGTCATAAAATCTCATATATCAGTTATCAGTGATCAGTGAACAGTTATCAGTGAACAGTTATTAAGCCGATTTAGTTGGAGATATAGATCCAATTATCTCTCTTGACTGATGACTGATAACTGATAACTGTTAAACTTTTGTGCGGTCTGTCAAAATCTCGTAACCTGTTTCTGTCACCAAGACTGTATGTTCAAACTGTGCGGATAGTGAATTATCCACAGTTACAGCCGTCCATCTGTCAGATAATATCCGGGTGTGCTTAGAACCTGCATTCAAAATTGGTTCAATTGCTAAGGTCATTCCGGCGCGGAGTCTCACATTGGGCATTTCACGGGTGCGGAAGTTGAAAACTGAAGGTTCTTCGTGTAAATTCCGACCTACACCATGTCCGGTAAATTCTTCAACTACACTAAAACCATTACCTTTTACATGGTCTTCTATTGCTCCTGCAAGGTCAAGCAAATACGCACCAGCTTTGACTTGTTCAATACCTTTAAAAAGAGCTTCTTCAGCGATGCGAATCAGTTTAGCGGCATCTGGTGTGACATCACCCACGGCAATTGTAATGCAGGAATCACCATGAAAACCTTGATAGTAAGCGCCAGTATCTACTTTTAATACATCCCCAGTGCGAATTACTTTCTTAGGATTTGGAATGCCATGCACCACTTCATTATTAATACTGGAACAAATAGAACCTTTAAAGCCGTGATAGCCCTTAAAACTAGGTGTAGCATCCATTTCCCGGATACGTTTTTCTGCATAAGCATCCAAATCAGCCGTTGTCATTCCTGGTTTGACCATCTCAGAAATTTCTTTGAGTACAGTCGCCACAATTTTTCCTGATTGCCGCATAATGTCAATTTCACGCGGCGATTTAATTTCAATACCTCGGCGCTGTTTTTTTGCCGGTTTAGGCTGGGTTTTTTGAGAAAGCAAGTTACTGAGAATGTTCATAGGGAATTAATAATTACTGGCGTTTTACTACTACAGCCGCAATATTCTTTCTTAATTGCAAAACAATATCTATATTTAAGTTAACTTATTTTGCCCACACGCTGACCAGGGATTGAGTATGGGATATGGAAAATACCTTGTACAGACGCGATTTATCGCGTCTTTCATTCATTAGCGGATAGCAATTTCACCACTCATGCCGGCTTCTGTATGACCTGATATGGAACAGTGTAAATTATAGTTTCCTGGTTTCATTGGTATAAACACCCATTCTGCCTCGCCACCTGGCTTGAGTTCTAGTTCATGAATTGCGCCTTTAACTTCTACTTTGCCGGCTTGGATTTTTTGTGTCCAAATACTATCTGCAAAGTCTTTGGCAGTGAAATAATGCTTTAATTGGCTGGGATTATTCAGGCGCAGTAGATAGCGTTTACCAGACTCAAATTCTAAATGATCGGGTTCAAATCTAAGTTCATTAGCGGAATTACCTAAACTAATTGTAACTTCTGTCGCTGGTTGCTTCAATATATTATCTGGAGAATTAGCGGCGATCGCTTCCTCAACATTGACACAAATCAAGCATAGTAGCAATAAAAATACTACAGTTACCCGCCGCAGCGATCGCACTCCCACAATTAAACTTGGGTATAAAATTTTATAAAAACCTGCAAATAGCAAATTCATTCTGATTAATTTTCCTCAGAAAAATCATGGTAGCGAATTACCAAAAACCGCCCCGTACCAATTTTCTAAAATAAAGCTACATCTGTAAAGCCAAATTACGAACTACGAATTACGTTAGCGAAGCTCTCCCAAAGGGAGCATTACGAACTACGAATTACATATCAAGTTTAGCCAAACACCGAATAAATTCTAAGGGTAAACCATCAGTATCAGCAATAAAAGCTACTTCCCAGATGCGATCGCCTATTTGTTGCTGTGTGGGTTCTAAAAGTATTTTCAAAGGTGGTAAATCTGCCACTTCATTTACACGTAACTGTAAATTTGTCAACCAGCTAGGTAAATCTGATGTGATTGCAGTTAAGTCAAAAGACAGATGATAGTAGCCTACATAATGTTCATCAGCAAAAGCATCTGGTGCTGGTTTGGGTTCAGGAATTTGGATTAATTCAATTCTGCCATCTAAACCTTCCATCCAGCAAGCCAAGGTATAGCCTGTAGTGAAGCGTTCACAAACTGTAAACCCTAACTGTTCATAAAAGGCGATCGCTTGATGAATATTCGCAGTCCGAATTGAAGCATGGTGCATAATTTAGTCATTATTATTTTTTGCTCCCCTCCTCGCTTGCGGGGGTGGAGTACAGGGGGGAAGAGGCAGGGCGCAGGGCGCAGGGCGCAGGGGGAAAAACCTACTCATAACTTTCCCCACTCAGCACTTTCCCCACTTTACTCAAATAATCTGAAATAAGGGTAGCGTACAGGGACACCAGGCTCTTTTTCCAAATCAAAATTAATCACATCCCAACAAGGATCTTCAGCACCATCTGGACTAAAATCTACAGGTAGTCCGTATAATCGTGCATAGTTAGTTTCTGGCTGTCCAGAACGCCAAGGTGTGCTGCGTTCTAAATAGCCACTCATCAATTCCTGATAACGTATAGCAATTATTACTCGCGTTGCTCGATAACCTTGGGTATATAGCTTATCCAGTGCCTCGTGGATTTCAAAGCGAATCCCATCAGGATGGGTATGCTGTCTATACCATTCATTATTCCAGCGTCGCCAATGACGACCCGACTGTAGATGAACTAATTCTTCCGTTTTAGGGTCAGCTTCAAAAGCACCGTGTCGGGGACACAAATAGGTGTCTGTTAGTGTCAAAGCCGGAATAGTCTGACGACAGTGGGGACACTGAATGTCAGGGCCAAATATTGGGTACTGCAAGCCTGGATTCATCATGAAGTGCGTACAAACATAGTTTCGTCTTCACCAGCACCAATGAGTTGGATTTTACACTTCGGCTCCTCTATTTTGGAGGTTTGCTCGTTGCGGCAAAGAGGCCAAGTTACAGCCTGAACAGTTGTCACTAGCATCTGACTCTTTTTAGAGGCATGATACCGTGATATCCTGGTTGTGCAACCAGCCTCAAACTTTAGAGTTTCTCCAGTGTTCCTGGGTACCATATTCATATTCTATCGTGTCTACAGTTTCTTACTGGCCATCTCCCGATTTTTCTCAAGCGGCTTTTATTGCAGCCAACGCCGTCATCATCGGTTCCGTAAACATTCAAGCAGGGGCAAGCATCTGGTATGGTGCAGTAGTTAGGGGAGATGTAGAACGGATTGATATTGGCGAATGTACAAACATTCAAGATGGAGTCATTTTACATGGTGATCCAGGTTTACCAACAATTTTAGAAAATCATGTCACCGTAGGGCATCGCGCCGTCATACATTCAGCCTACATTGAAAATGGCAGTTTGGTTGGCATTGGTGCGATTATTTTAGATGGGGTGAGAATAGGTCATGGTAGCATTATTGGCGCTGGCTCAGTAGTCACTAAAAATATTCCCCCCTTGTCCCTGGTTGTTGGTGTTCCCGGTAAAGTATTACGCCAACTGCAAGAAAACGAAGCCGCAGAATTAATCGAACACGCCGAACGCTACAAAAAGTTAGCTTTGGTTCATGCGGGAAAAGGAAATGATCTGGGCTTTCACCAAAAGAAACAGCCATAAACATTGTAATATAACAATATCTTGTTAATTAGCCTAAACGCCACAATGCCTAGCATGATGAGGATACACAGGTTATCTTGTGATCAACATCGGCAAGAGGTCATATATTTTTTGCAAATAGGATTGGAAAAATTCACCAATTCAGCTAAAAATAAAAATGAGAACTGTTGATAAAACTTTAATTTTCACTTAAAAGAGGGGTTCTAAAAATGGATATCGATTACCGTATTGCCGTAGTTGTTGCACCAATTGCCATTGCTGGGGCTTGGGCTGCGTTTAACATTGGTGCAGCAGCTTTAAGACAAGTTCAAAACTTTTTGAACAGAGAAGCTTAAATTTAACAAAATCCATCATCTAAAACCGGCTGTTGCTCTAAATGAAGGGTAGCCAGTTTTATTGCAAAGTGCTGAGTGGGGAAAGTGCTGAGTGCTGAGTGCTGAGTGGGGAAAGTTATGAGTAGGTTTTTCCCCCTGCCCCCTGCCCCCTGCCCCCTGCCCCTGCCCCTGCCCCTGCCCCTGCCTCTTCTCCCCTTGCCCCCCTGCTTCTTCTACTTGTGGATATCAATTCTTTACTCAAACCCTTTCAACATTTCGGCGTTAATCTGGGATTGTCGCGCATTATCAAACTTTTGGCAAATCTTGGCAACCCTCACCAGCAAGTTCCAATAATTCACGTTACTGGCACTAATGGCAAAGGTTCGGTTTGTGCTTATCTTACCTCTATATTGACTGAGGCTGGTTATCGTACAGGATGTTATATATCTCCTCATTTAGTTCATTGGACAGAACGCATTAGCATCAATAAACAGCCAATTTCCTCTGAAGAATTTAGCCGATTAATATTACAAGTTCAAGACGCTATTCAACCTGATGATGAGTACCCGACTCAATTTGAAGTGATTACCGCGGCCGCTTGGTTGTATTTTGCTCAAGCTCAAGTCGATGTCGCAGTGGTAGAGGTGGGGTTAGGCGGGCGCTTAGATGCGACTAATGTTTGTGACCAGCCATTAGTAACTATAATTACATCAATTAGCCGTGAACACTGGCAGCAATTAGGCCCTACTGTGGCTGACATTGCTAGGGAAAAAGCAGGTATTATTAAATCAGGATGTCCGGTTGTGGTAGGGCAATTGCCATCAGAGGCGGAAAATGTGGTGCGATCGCGCGCTCAAGAATTACAATGCTCATATATTACACCTCAACCTGCCCATCAAATATCTCCCAAATGGGCTGAGTATAAAACTATTAAAAATTCCCACATCATTAAATATCCTCTACCATTACATGGGCAAATTCAGTTAACTAACTCCGCTTTGGCTTTAGCAACTGTAGAAATTCTCCAAAGCACAGGTTGGGGTATTTGTCAAGATGCGATTGTGAATGGCATGAGTAAAACCCAATGGCCGGGGCGAATGCAGTGGGTGAGTTGGAAGCAGCAAAAATTATTAATTGATGGCGCGCATAACCCAGGCGCAGCCAAAGCACTGCGAGATTATATAGATAGTCTAGATACCCCTAAAATAACTTGGATCATGGGAATGCTGGCGACCAAAGAGCATAGGGATATTTTTCAAACTTTGTTGCGAGCGCGCGACCAATTATATCTAGTACCAGTACCAGATCATAGTTCAGCCAACCCCCTAGAATTAGCCAAAATAGCCCGTGAAATTTGTCCAGAATTATCCATCTGTGAGACGTGTCCAGACTTATCATCAGCCATAGAAACAGCTTTTAATCAAACAAATAATCAAGTTGTCCTGTGTGGTTCTCTTTATTTAATTGGGCATTTCTTCACAATTTCGCCATCAAAGTAACGGATACATTTTGAGGACTGAAGTCCTCACTACAAACCTCTAAATCTTGTGGGGTGGGCATCTTGCCTGCCCTACTCGACTTAACTACGAATTACGAATTACGAATTACGAATTACGAATTACGAATTATCCCATTCTTGAGCCGCATCTTCCAAAGCCTGGTCTACAGATTTTTGCCCTAACATTGCTGCTTGCAAATTCTCATAAATTGCCTTTTGCAATCTTTTAGAATCTTTCAAAGTTGGGGTTAATATCTCTGCTTGTTGCAGTTGTTCAGCACTGATAACTCTCGCCTTTTCCACAGTTGAAGCATTATCAGGGACATTCTTAAAATAACTATCTCCCAAGGCTTTAATTGTAGATGGTAAAACATTAGCAGCTTTAGCAAAAGCTAACTGGTTTTCGTCATTGGTGAGAAATAAAGCAAACTTGACAGCAGCATCTGGGTGTTTGCTGGCACGGGGAATAACTACATTCATCACCGCCACATTTTTCTTACCAGTATCACCAGTCATTTGGGGTGCTATAGCTGAAGTTTCAGCAATTTGGGGCGCATTAGTAGCAATAGTTTTAAGAAACTCTGGCCCAGAAGCTAAGAAAGCCGTTTGTCCAGATTGATATAAATCAATTGCATGGCGATGTCCTTGAGTTAAAACTTCTCTAGGAAGTAACCCTTTTTTATACAAATCTACCCAGTATTGAAACGCTGCTTTACCTTCTGGAGAATTAAACGCCGCTTTACCTTCGGTATTTACTAGGGTGACACCCATTTGTACAAATGATTCCAACACTTCCCCAGAATCTTGCGGTGCAAATGTCACAAAAAAAGCATATTTCCCTGTCTTATCTTTAATTTGCTGCGCCACCTCTGCCAATTCTCCGAAGGTGGTTGGTGGTTGAGTGATACCTGCCTGTTTTAATAAATCAGTGTTATAAATAGTTAACCTTGTGGTGAGGTACCAGGGAATACCAAAACTTTTACCATTGAGGGTGCTGGCTTTCCAGATATTTGGTAGATAGGAGGAACGTTCTTGATTTGAGATTTTGGGATCTAAATCTAACCAGGCATTTCTTCCCGCTAGTTGAGAGGCAAAAACTGGATTGAGATTTACAACATCAGGAGGAGTATTTGCGGAAACAGCTGTTAAAATCTTGTTCTCCATGGCCGACCAGGGTATATCCACCCAGTTAACCTTTATACTGGAATTCTGAGCCTCAAAATCTGTAATTAGGTTTTGGAAGTACTCGGTAAATTGGGGTTGGAGTTGCATTGTCCAAAACTCAACATTTGCCTCTCCGGAAGCAGTCTGTTGTGTATTTGTACCAACATTTGCAGCACTACAACTTACCATCCAACTGGTCAACAAGCCAATTAACGCCCAAGCCGCCAGTTGTTTTAATTTTCGCAATTGCATCATCTTAGCTGTATTATTACGCTTGATCGAGGTGATAAAGTTATGGAGAATTGTCGAAATTATAGGCTAAATTAGTTACCTAGTGCAGCACAGCTTCAATCGGCATTTCATTTAAAAAAGTTCAAAATCCTCAAATAAAAGCCTTTTGACTGGTAATTTTTGACTTTTGACCTTTGATTGTTGACGAACGCATAGCGGTACTAGTTCTCAAAAAATTCTTTAGTATCAGGTAAATTTTTCATTTAGCAGTCTACCGGGCATAAGTGTGGTGAAAAGCTTCAATAATCTGTTCGGCAAATCTAATAAAGGGGTGGGGATTGAACTTGCACCGGAAAGGGTGAATGTAGTTCAGCTACGCAAGCAGCGCCAAGGCTTAAAATTAGAATCTCTCACATCGTTACCGGTTCCCGAAGGGGTAATTGTCGATGGTCAAATTATCGACATCCCAACAATGGCTGAATTAATTCAGCAAGCACTAGCTCAAAGTAAAATTAAAGCCTCTCGTGTGGCTACTGGTGTGCCAGGAAGAGATTCTATAGTTCGTTTGATACCTATACCATCTGAGTTGGATGATAAAGAATTACGGGAGATGGTGTTAAACCATGAAGCAGGTTTGTACTTACCCTATCCTCGTGAAGAAGCTGATGTAGATTATCAAAAACTTGGGTACTTTGTAGATGAGGATGGCATTGAGAAAGTGCAGGTGTTATTAGTTGCCACCCGTAAGGAAGTAACTGATACTTATATTACTACTTTTGAACAGGCAGGATTGCAAATCGATATTTTAGAGATTAACAGTTTTGCGCTGATTCGGACTATTCGTGATCAACTGCGGCAATTTGGGCTGCAAGAGGCAGCAGTATTAGTTGATATAGAGTTCGACAGTACAGAAATAGCCATTGTGATTAATGGAGTGCCGCAATTTTCGCGTAGCGTCCCTATTGGTACTTATCAAATGCAAATGGCTCTCTGTAGGGCTATGAGTATACCGACATCACGAGATATGGAATTGTTACAGGGAATGGTAATTCCCTCAAATCCTATGGATGGTGGACAAACTGGGATTACTGACGTGAATCCTGGGATGGCAGCTTTATTAAGAGTTTTGGGAGAACTTACAGATGAGCTTCGCCGTTCTATTGATTTTTACTTAAATCAAAGTGAAAATCTGGAAGTAGCACAAATTTTCTTAGCAGGACCAGGAGGTGGACTGCAACAACTAGATGAGTTTGTGACTCAAAGATTAGGCGTACTAACTACTCAAATTGATCCAATTGAGTCTTTATCTTTGCAAGTTGATGAAGAAAAGTATCCCTTAGCACAACGTTCTGGCTTAGGGATCATACTTGGTCTTGGAATGCGGGAGGTATAACAGAATGTACAGTTTAGATGTTAATTTTCTTAAAGATCGCGCAGGTTATCAAAACAACACGTCTAAAAAAGGCCAAGGAATCAAATTGCCAACTGGGGATTTCACACCAGTATATGTGGGATTGGCTATTGGTCTGTGTTTGCCGACTTTTTTTGGAGGTGGTTTGTGGTTGTTACAGGCGAGAACTGGTCAATTAGATCAGGAGATAGCACAATTAGACCAGGAAAACCAGAAATTAGAAGCCGAAATTGGAAATATTAATAAAATCCGCGAGCAGACAAAACAAGTGCAGGCGGAAACACAGGGTTTAGTGACTGTATTTGATCAGATTCGCCCTTGGTCTGCCATGTTACAAGATTTACGCGATCGCATACCAGCAACAGTGCAAATCGAAACTGTTAGGCAACTTGAAACCACGGCTTCAGCACAAGGACAGTCAGCCAACAGTCGGGCTGGAGGATTGGAAATTACTGGATTAGCTCGTTCTTTCAATGATGTCAATGACTTTTTATTGACTCTGCAAGAGTCTAAATTCTTACAATCAGCTACAAGTAGAATTACCTCAGCTACCTTAGTAGATGCACCATTACCACCGGGTAGCAATGGTGCTGCTAATAGTGAGCCAATTAAATTACCCCAAGTAGTGCAGTACACTATTCAATCTAGTATAAGTGATGTTCCAGCTTCTGAATTAATCCGGGAATTGGAGAAAAAAGGCACAGTGGGATTAGTAACTAGAATTCGCAGTATCCAAGAAATAGGAGTCATTTCAAAATGACAATAAGTCAAGATTTTCAGTTTAGTGATCAAGGTGAGGAATTCGGTTCAGAAAAATCCTACCCTGTTGCTTTTGGTATTACTTTTACACCCAAAGTTATTGGCATTGTAGTGGGTGTATTGGGAATTGCTGGAGCAGCATATATACTGCTGAATATGGTCATGCCAGCATGGGAAATTTATCAGCAAAAACAAGGACAAGCTAATGATTTGCAAAGCCAAGTGGAGCAAAAAAAAGCCAGTGTGAAACAAATTGACCAAGTAAAAGCTGACTTAGCTCAAGCAAAGCAGCAAAATATTCAGGTTTTAAGTTTATTTGCTAACGAAAACACCTTAGATACCCTATTACTGGATATAAATCGTTTAATTGAGGCTACTAATTCTCAAGTTGCAGCTAATGCAGTCAGAGCAAAACTACAAAAATTTGTCCCGGCTTCAGAGCAATCAGAACCAATTAATGATGGCTCTCTGGGACCAATCGTTGATGGCAAACTAAAACGCAGTAGTATTAACATTGAAGTTGTAGGCACTTTTGAACAAACGCAATCAATTATGCGTAATATTGAGCGTTTGCAACCTTTGTTAATAGTTAACAATTATGAGGCGAGATTGTCTCCTGAACCGACGACTAATTCAGAAGAAGAAGAAGTTATCAGAGTCGGGCCAGCCCCCATTACTACGTCTTTTGAACTACAAGCGTTAATGCCACTGAATCCAGAAGAAGTTGCAGATCAGGCCGCTGAGGCCGCTAAGGCAGAAACGCAGAAATAAAGTGTTGAGTAGAAAGACCAACACGACTACTCAAAAAATAGTTGGTAAACAGGTGTTTTATATAGTGAGGAATGAACGGTGAAAGAGCTTCACGGTAATAGTGTTATATTAGGTGCTGCTTTTGTCTTCATAGCAGCTCAATCAGCCTCAGCCCAAATTGCTCAAGTAACTGGGGTGAAGCTAAATCAAGTTAATGGTGGAGTTAGCGTTGTTTTGCAAACTTCTTCTGGGTCACGTCCCCAAGTTTTCACAACGAAAAGAAATAACGCTTTAGTCTCAGATATTATTAATACTCAATTGCGTTTACCGCAAGGCAATAATTTTCGCCAAAATAACCCAGCTGAGGGAATTGCCTCGGTTGAAGTTGTGCAACTTGATGCCAATAGTATTCGAGTCATAGTGACTGGTAGTAATAACGTCCCCACGAATCAACCTGTGGTGAGAAAGCCCAATGAATTAACTCTCAGCTTTACCCCATCTACAACAGCCATAGCACCGTCTGCTTCTAGCCCACCCCAAGCTACCCCAGATGTTCTGGTTCCTAACCCACAAATCTCTATTGACGGCAGACCTGCGCCACCAGCTGCTCCTAGTCAACCTCGAAATCAAGCACCTCCTTTTTTACCCAGAGCCGTTGCTCCACCAGTGGGAGATATCTCTATTTCTAATACAGATGCGTCTCCTACCACTATTGACTTAGGTACTCAGGAACGTGTACCCCGTTTGGTGTTGAGAGATGCACCAGTACGGGAGGTTTTATCATTGCTGGCTCGTGCGGCTAATTTAAATTTGGCTTATGTGGGAGGTGAGCAAGCTGCGGGAGCTGAAGGTCAGGCAACTTCTCAAACAATCTCCCTAGATATAGAAAATGAGCCAGTACAAGATGTATTCAACTACGTTTTGCGCCTCAGTGGTTTAGAAGCTAATCGCAGTGGACGCACAATTTTTGTCGGGGCTAGTCTACCCAATGCTACCCGTGATGTAGTTATGCGGAGCTTGCGGCTTAATCAGGTAACTGTGGGAGTTGCCCTCAATTACTTGGTTGGTTTAGGGGCTGAAACAGCCGTCAGTCGGGAACGTCAAGTTACTAGTGTAAATGCTGTGCCTGTAGGTGCTGGAGCTACTCCTATTACCCAAACGCAGACAACTACAGAAACCAGACTAGAAATTCAACGGGCTGATTTTCAAGATTCACAGCCCTTACTCAGAGGTTTACAAGCATTAGGAGACGAGCGCACTAATTCTCTGACTTTAATTGGCACACCCAGGACAGTTCAGATGGCAATGGCGCAACTGAGTCAGCTTGATATTCGCCGTCGTCAAGTAGCAGTTAATGTCAGGATTATCGATGTTAACCTTTTGAACACCCAAGACCAGAACTCCAGTTTTTCCTTTGGAATTGGCAATAACTTCTTTACCAATGATGGTGGTGCTGCTACTTTGAATTTTGGTGGTTCTAGACCAGCTACTAGTACGGAAGCCAGAAATAGTGTAACTGATACGCCAGTTATTGCTAATCCGATTACGGGAGAACCATTTTTGGGTAATGGTTTTTTCAACCCAGGAACTGGCAGACCATCGGCTAGTCCACCTTTAGATCCCAATGGCAATCCCCTGCAACCTGGTATTACAGACTTTACTCCTGGACAGCCAGGAACAACTACATTTGAAGTAGTGCCAACTGCAATTGATCCTAATACTGGTCAAGCTACTAACTTTACGTTGGTACCTCGAACTACCCCTGCAACTCCAGATACTTATACATTTGGTTTACCTAGTTTATTCCAATTCCCCAGGAGACTTCTCGCTAATTTGCAGGCTCAGGTACAAAATGGTAATGCTAAGATTTTGACTGATCCCACCTTGATTGTGCAAGAAGGTCAAACGGCTAATGTGAACCTTACCCAAGAAGTGGTTGGGAACATTACCAGGGAAATAGTTCGGGATGCGAATCTGGCAACAGAAACAATTTCAGCTGAAAAAGAGCAAGTAGGTTTAACTTTAGCTGTCAGAGTTGACCGGATTGACGATAACGGTTTTGTCTCCCTGTCTGTAGCACCTGTAGTTAAAGCACCTGTAGCTCCAGCTAGTATCAACGTTGGAGGCGGTGGTAGTCAACAAATATTTTTAGTATCTGAGCGCTCTCTGAATTCTGGTGTAGTTCGCCTCCGAGATGGTCAGACGTTAATTCTTTCAGGTATTATTCAAGATTCGGATCGTACAACCGTTTCTAAAGTTCCTATTTTGGGTGATATTCCTCTAATTGGTTCACTATTTAGGAGAACAAACAGAGAAAATCAACGCAATGAGGTAATTGTGCTACTTACACCTCAAGTTATGGATGACTCTGAGAACTCGGCTTATGGCTATAACTACACCCCTAGCCCAGAAGTACGGCAAATGCTTGAGCGTCGTGGCTTGAGTGCGCCTAGATAATCAGAAGCCTTGGCGATTAGACAATGCCTCCGGCACGCTTCGCTAAGGTGGCTATACAAACGCAGTCCACCTGCGCGGACTCATTAGGAATTGAGAAATTTCAAACCCGCGTCGGCGGTCTTCCTATCGGGAAGCCGCTACAGGTTTTGTCTGTGTAGATGCAGTTTCTCTTTGCCAATTTTGTTCACGATTCTGATTTGATTTCTACATTTTGAATTTGACAATCAGGAGATTTATTCAGTATTTTTCTGATTTTATGTATAATTTATTGTGAAAAATTACTGAAAAAGCCCAAAAAATCCTGAAATCTATATAAATTAATGGTTTCATCTATCCACATCAGGCTACAACACCTTAGAATGATTCATTGAAAAGTCGAGCCGATGGGATGTACAGCCATTTTTTATGTAAATACTCCCAAAGGACGACTTTTGTAATTCTCTGTTTAGAGAATTAATTAAAGATGCCACAGGGTGTAACAGTAGAGAATCTGAAGTAAACCTCAAGGAGTTTGATATGAACAAGGGTGAATTAGTTGATGCTGTGTCTGAAAAGGCTAGTGTTACCAAAAAACAAGCCGATGCTGTCTTAACTGCCGCTTTGGAAACGATTGTCGAAGCTGTTTCTTCTGGAGATAAAGTGACGCTAGTTGGATTTGGCTCTTTTGAATCACGGGAACGCAAGGCTCGTGAAGGTCGTAACCCCAAAACTAACGAAAAGATGGAAATTCCTGCCACCAGGGTTCCAGCTTTCTCTGCTGGTAAGCTGTTTAGAGAAAAGGTTGCACCCCCAAAAGAACCAAAAGAACCAAAAGAATAGATCACATTTTAGGGAACCTCTTATTGATGCGGCAACCAGTTCACGGCGGAAATTTAGTTTGGGCAGCAGCATTAGCTGGCTGTCCACCTGAAGCTATTCTGGATTTTTCTGCCAGCATCAGTCCTTTGGGGCCACCTGATAGTGCGATCGCAGCTATTTATTCTCAAGTTGGTAATCTTAGACACTATCCAGAACCAGATTACAGTGACCTAAGATTCGCTCTGGGTCGCTTTCATCAACTACCTTCTGAGTTCATTCTGCCGGGAAATGGTTCAGCAGAATTACTGACTCTAGCAGGTAGAGAATTATCAACATTATCCGCAACAACCTTAATTACTCCAGCCTTTAGCGATTATTACCGTACACTCACGGCATACAAAACTAAAATTCTGGAGTTTCCCCTTTCTTTAGAGACTGGAAATTGGGAAATGGGAAATGGGATGGAAAAATTTCTTCCCCCCTGCCCCCTGCCCCCTGCCCCCCTGCTTCTTCACCCCTGCCCCCTGCCCCCTGCCCTGCTTCTTCCTCCGCCAGTAAGTTCGGGATTATTGCTGAATAATCCCCACAACCCTACAGGCAGGTTATTCTCACGAGAGGCGATTTTGCCTTATTTGGATGAATACGCCTTGGTGGTGGTGGATGAGGCATTTATGGATTTCGTCCCTCCTGATGCAGAACAAAGCCTAATTGGGGTGGTACAGGACTATCCAAATTTAGTAGTATTGCGATCGCTAACGAAATTTTACAGTTTACCGGGACTGAGATTAGGATATGCGATCGCACACCCTGACCGTCTTTCCCAATGGCAATCATGGCGCGACCCCTGGCCTGTAAATACCTTAGCGGCGGCCGCAGCAGTTGCAGCCATCCAAGACCAAGAGTTTCAACAATTGACCTGGAAATGGTTAGCACCGGCACGAAACCAACTCTTTCAAGGTTTAGCCTCAATTCCAGGTTTACAACCCCTAGAAGGGGCTGCTAACTTCTTATTGGTAGAATCACAAACATCAACTTTGCAGTTACAAAAAAAATTACTCCAGCATCACCAAATTTTAATCCGTGATTGCCTGAGTTTTAAAGAATTAGGCGATCGCTTTTTCCGAGTTGCTGTCCGTTCTGAGTCAGATAACCAACATTTATTAACAGCATTATCTTCAACCTTGATTGACGACGAGTAAAAACTTCAGCCCTTTCGGGAGGACTTTAGTCCTCACTACAAACTTGGACAAATGACAATTGATTACGATTTAGTAATTATTGGTGGTAGTCTTGCCGGACGCTATGCAGCCCTACTTGCAACCCAACTCAAGGCTACTGTTGCCTTAGTAGAGTCTCAGATAAATTATGGGTTTAGTCAACACCAGGCTATGAGCGAAATCGGCAAAATCGTTCATAAAATGAATGCTGTCGCTGGTTTGGGAATTCACCCTACACAAGCTGATACTGCCGACAAATGTCAAGTATCCGTGACATGGAAAGCAGCCCATTTGTATACTCAGGGCGTTATCTCCAACATTCAAGAACAGAACTCTCTGGCCAATTTAGCTGCCTTGGGTGTCGATGTGATTCTTGGTAGCGGTAAATTTGAATCGTCGCCCCATTTAGTCTTTGCTGTCAATCAACGCTTGTTGCGGGGGCGTACCTATTTACTAGCTAGTGGTTCTGTTCCAGCCGTTCCAGAAATTGAAGGATTGCAAACCACAGGCTACTTGAGTTTATCTAATATTTGGCGATCGCTCCAAGAAGTAACTTTACCGAAAAATTGGGTAATTATTGGTGGTGTTCCCCAAAGTATTGAAGTTGCTCAAACTTTGGCGCGGTTGGGCTGTAATGTCACCTTAGCAGTCAAATCTACATCTATTCTGCCATACGCTGACCCAGAGACATCCCACTTACTGCAAGCACAGTTAGAAATTGATGGTGTGCGTGTCCTCACTCAGAAACCAGTTACTCAAGTCAAACTAATTGAGGGTAAAAAGTGGGTTCAAGCCGGAGATAAGGCCATTG